>CAJBES010000050.1 GCA_903952145.1 uncultured Opitutaceae bacterium
ATGAGCAAGGGGTGAACCTCGGCGGGCGAGGTTTCGTCATCGCTGCAGACCGGCGCTGGTCATGCGGTCCCTCCGCTGAATTCCCGTTCAGCTAGCCAGCAACCGCGGAACACACGGAATACGCCGAAACAGGAATCCGGGTAAATAGATACCCGGCCCCATCTTCACACGGTCCGGTTTGCGCCGAGCCTACGCACGGCAAGCCGTGGATTCTACGTGTGGCTCAGTCCCGATTAAAAATCGTGCGTGGGTCGAGGGAGCGGTCGGTCTGCAGGGATTGGTCTGAGCGCCCGCCAAAGTCCGCGCCAATGGAAACGCATCCTGGCAAGAAACCCATGGGAGGTATCGCGTTTGAATATCTGTCTCTGAGCAGGGAACCGGCCAGATAGGTAGTAGACTGGATAGGAGGTCATATCTCTATATATATCGGCACAGTGACGGAAAAATTGAGCGGGCCGGGCAAAATCCCGTCCCTGCTGAGAAATCTAGCCTCTAGTTGATTTGACGCTGGGGTTGGAATGTGGCTCCAGCGATTACCTCTGGCCCCCTTAACGCATCGTTCCCAGGTTCGGGGGGGCGTGATGTCATCCTTGCGGTACTAATAAACCGCTAAACCCGCCACCATTCGGGCCGATTGACAGGAACGGAACTTCAACATCGTGCGACCATGTCTAATCGTCTTCTCTCACTGCTAACAGAAATCGAAAGTGCCCTGATCGCCAACGACCCAGCACCAGACGGTGGCCGTTGGGATACATCGCGATTGGTAAATTTTAAGCAGGGCTTGGCCCGACTCACGCTTGCAATTTGTTCCCCCACAGGGATGAGCGTGCCGCGTGGGTCGATCCTGTTGCAATGTTTTGCCCTCGCGGACAGCTCCCTCTGCATGAAGTCGAATCTCTCCTGGGAGGGCATCGCAAACTCCACGGTCTACGCCATCTATTCCAAGCCAGGGATCAACTGGCACCGTGAGGCGGGCCAGATCGCCGTCAAGTGGCTGGATGGCCAGTTCGCCATGTTGGAGTCGCCCGCGGCCGATCAGGCTGTTTCCGGGGGAGCCCAGTGGGAGAAGTCGGCTTGAGTTTCTGGCGAGCCCATGCTCTGCGGAACTGTCTGAGCCGGACGCTGCGACCGTATAATTTAGATTCGAATCGCGTGGCGCTGAACGTGGCGGACGTGGCATGAGAGAATCAAACAATATGCTTGGTTCCAGCCCAGGCGGCCAGAGAGGGCCCCGAGTGTAGTTTGGACACATCTCGTTCACATTCTACCGGTCAGGATATCACAAGCCCAGTTTATCGTTTTGACGCGCGCCGTGTTTTTCTAGCTGTGGTGTCGGCGTGGCCGCACGGCATGCCTGTTGTGGCAGAACTTTTTTGGGTCGATTGAACACAAAAGAAGCACGCTCTCGGCTTAAGATTCGCCACCGTGCGCCGATGATTGAGGCAAACACCGAGCCTTGCCCCTATGCCCATATCTCTGGAATCACTCCCGGCTCTGAACGATGCGGTCAACCGTCTCGCCGCGGAGTCCATCTTAGCCCAATCTGGCCGCGACGACGGGTTGATCCCTGCCTACAGTTTACTTGGGGAGATTTGCGAATTCTGTGCGATCGAACCCGCGCTGCATGACCCGCTCAAGGGCGTGCACGCCACGCTAGACAAACAGCTTGAGGCGGCCCTGCCATTCGACGACATCTGTCTCGGCCAGTTACGCCAGTTGATCGACTGGCTGCCCGCGGCTATCGCGGCAGTGCAGTCCGCTAAGGTGGTTGCGCCATTTAGACCTGCGCTGCTGACCGCCCCGGTAGCCGGAGGGCCAGCGACGGAACCTGCATCAGGCGGCGCGAGCGTGGATTCCTTGCTAACGCTCAATCTTGTGGAGAACCGCGAACTGCTGGCTGAATTCTACGCCGAAGCGGTGGATCATCTGCAGCAGATAGAAGTGGCCCTGTTGGCCCTTGAACATCACCCCAAGGATCCGGAGGCGCTAAATTCCATATTCCGTTCCTTCCATACCATCAAAGGTAACGCCGGCTTCCTGCAGCTCATGCCGATGCACAAGCTTGCTCATGAGGTTGAGTCACTGCTCGATCTCGCCCGCAGCCAGAAGCTAGTGCTCAATTCTATCATTATCACTGAAATCCTGCGCAGCCGAGATGCACTGCAGGCCCAAGTGCAGCAGGTCTCCGTCGCTTTGGATACGGGCCACCTTCCGAGTGAGATCATTCCCGTTAGCCACCTCATCAGTGCCGTCAAGTGTCTCGCCTCCGGCGTCCCATTTCTGGCCATGCCCGGCGCCCCCCTCCTCACAACGCCTGGGGCGGCAGCCCCCATTCTTGTGCCGATTAAAAAGGACTCGCCTTGCCCGGTGGTGGCCGCACCAGACGCGTCTGCGGTGGGTGCGACGAAGGCCATCGGTAGCAGCGCGACGGTGCGCGTTAGCACGGAAAAACTCGATTCGCTCATGGATGTCGTGGGCGAGCTCGTGATCGTCCAGAGTCAGCTTATCGAGACCTCGCGCGAGTTTGGCCAAGGCGGGGCGGCCCTGCACCGCAACGTCACACAACTCTCACGTATCACAAAAGAATTGCAGCACACTGCGATGGCGCTGCGCATGATTCCCATCAAGCCCACCTTTCAAAAAATGGAACGCCTCGTGCGCGACCTTGCACGTGACTTTGGCAAGAAGGTCAACTTTACCACCAGTGGCGAAGACACCGAGCTTGACCGCACCGTTGTCGAGGAAATAGGCGACCCGTTGGTGCACATGGTGCGGAACGCGATGGACCATGGGCTGGAAACTCCGGCCGACCGCATTGCCAAAGGCAAGGCCGAGATCGGCACTGTCCACCTGCACGCCTACCATCAGGGCAGCAATATCGTCATCGAGCTCCGCGATGACGGCCGCGGTATAGACCCGAACAAAATACTTAACAAAGCGGTGGAAAAAGGCCTCGTCGCGGCCAACGCCACACTCAGCCGAGAGGAAATATTCGCCCTAATCTTCGCCCCCGGTTTCTCGACAGCGGAGAAAGTTACCGCTGTTTCCGGCCGTGGCGTAGGGATGGATGTCGTGAAGCGCAACATCCAGAAGTTGCGCGGGAAGGTGGAGATCTCCTCTATTGTCGGACAAGGTTCAATTTTTAAGATCATGCTTCCGCTCACCATGGCCATTATCGACGGTCTGGTGGTGCGCGTTGGCACGGATCGTTTCATCTTGCCCAGCACTTCCGTGCAGGTGGCGCTCCGCCCGGGCCGGGACGCCATCACCACCGTGCAGGGCAGTGGCGAACTTATCGAAGTGCGGGGCAAACTCCTGCCGCTCCACCGTCTGCACCGACGTTTCGGCATACCCGCCGACTCCGAGAATCCGTGGGAGGGGATCGTCGTCATCGTCGAAGCCTCCGGTCGTCAGTCGGCCCTGCTTGTCGACGAGATGATCAGCAAGCAGGAGATCGTCATCAAAAGCCTTGGCGCCTTCATGCAGGGACTGCCCGGGGTGGCAGGTGCCGCTATTCTTGGTGACGGCAACATCGCCCTCATCCTTGATCCCAATTCGCTTTTGCACGCGGCCTAGTTATCCCATGCAACCCTGCCATCCCCGTCCGCCCACCATTGAGGACGTTTGCCTATTGGCCCTGCGCCTGCCCTGTTCGCCCGCTTTGCTGCCCCGCCTGTCTGAGGCGTTGCAGAGCGAGTCGAGTTCGACCGACGAGATTGGCAAGATCATCCAGATTGATACCGCCCTAGCGAGTTCCACGCTGCGGCTCGCCAATTCCGCCTTTTTTGGCGGCGCAGGTAACGCCGTTGAGACATTGGAACAGGCCATCCTGCGGCTCGGGGCCAAGGAAATCTACCGCCTCGCCGCCCTTGCTCTCATCGGACGGTGGCCCGTTTCCAACAAGAGTGGTTGCAATTGGGAGCCAGGAGATTTCTCCCGCCATGCCTTGTGCTGCGCCATTGCAACAGAGGTGCTGGCCGAGTCCACCGAGCGCGTCGATCCGCAACTCGCCTACACCGCTGGTCTTACGCATGAAATCGGCAAGCTGGTCCTGGCTCATTCATGCGGTTCATTTTTCCCCCTCGTCCGCGCCTGTCAGCAGGCGCGCCACTGCACCTGGGAGCAGGCTGAATTGGATGTGCTCGGCTACGAGCACGCTGAGGTTGGCGCCCGCTTGCTGCGCGCCTGGCATTTCCCGGAAATCATGGTCGCAACAGCTGAATTTCAGCACCGGCCTGCAGAGGCCCCAGTTCCGGCCCTGCCGCTGCTCGCCCATCTGCACGCCGGTCGCCTTATTGCGGCCAGCATGGGGCCAGGTATATCCGAGGACGGATTTTTGTTTCAAGTGAACGGTCACCTGTTGCGCGAGTGGAACTTTACCACAGAGCTCTTGGAAGAGGCCATGCTGATTGCACTAGAACGCGCCTCCCAGCGGCTCGGCGAGAAGTTGCTCCACGGCAATATCCAGTTCTAAGGACCGGACGCGTCCTTCCGGTGCATGCTAAGGCGATTGGCCTTGCCAGATCGCTGCTCAACTCACCGTGCGATTGTAGATTTTTTGCAGCATCGCCGGCGAAAGAGTAGGCGCACCGGTGGGCTCAAGTCCGCGGCTGAGGCTGACGCGGAGCAACAACTGCTCGTTTTCGTTGGTGAGTTGGAGGACCTGCAGAATGCGACTGCGGACTTCTTCCACGAGTTGGCGTTGCTCACGACCGGTCTTGGTGTCGGCGATATCGATGCGCAGCGAAGTCAAGCTCTGGTCCAGACGTTCCAAGAGAGCGCGCTTGTGCTCCAGCTGGGTGGATTCGGGGGCGCGGCGGTGTTCCTTGAGATGACGGTTTTCTTCATGGGCAAGCTGGTAGAGCTCGTCACAGACTTGGAGATGCTGGTGGAGTGTTTCCTGAGTGGGCATGGGCGGATGTGGGGGCGGAGGGTCGGGTGGGGTTAGGCCCCTCGACCGTCGGAGCGATGGATGCGGATGCTGGGGGAGGTTGCGCAACAGGTGCAGCGCCGGTGCTGAAAATTCCTGCTAGCTGACGTTCGGTTTGATCGTGCCAGTTCAGCTGGCTGAGGCGCCATGCCGCCATGCGGGCCAAGTCAATCAGCTCGGGGCTCGCTGCCCGCGTGGGTTCAACTGCGGCCCGCCCAGGCTTGTCGGATGCTTTTGGCTCGACGGCCGGGCAGTTGGTGCCGTCGACAATACTCTGGTAAGCGGCGCTGGCGCGGTCGGAAAGGCGCATGCGCTCGTAGCACAAGCCGATCTGGTAGGTGACCGGTAGTTGCCAGGCTGGCTCGGTCGAGAGCAAGGCCAGCCCTTGGTAGATGGCAAGGGCGTTGGCGGTTTCGCCGCCTTGGAAGAAATCATTGGCGAGTTGGTTGCCGGTGCGGCGCTTCCAGTAGGTCCAGCGTTTTGCATCGCCAGCCGCCTGTTGGGTGCGAAGTAGCTGCAGTGTGGCGTCGAGCGCCTCCTGTTTGCGGCCCAGAGCGCGCAGTGAAAGTGAGAGCAAGTAACGGGCTTCAGGCACGTTTTCATCTTCCGGCCATTGTTCGAGGTAGGAGTGCAAAGTTCGCACCGTCCCCTCATGATCTGCACCAAGGTAGAGAGCATAGGCGGACTTGAAGTGGGCGCGAGCCCGGTCAGCGGGCGCAAGGTCGAGCAGGCGCAGCCGGGAAAAAAACTTATTGGCCTCGGTGAAGTTTCCCTGTTGGAAATGAGTCTCCGCGATCTCAAATTGCGCGGTTTTGGCCAGCATCTGGTAGTGGGTGAAACCTTCCGTGGATAGCTTGAGTGTAGAGTTGATGACACTGTAGAAACGGGCGAGCGCCATTTGATGGGCGCCGAGAGCACGATGGGTGCGGCCCAGTTCGAGCAGGGCGTCAGGCACGTGGTCGTCGCTTGGGTAGTCTGCCAGGTAACGCTCGTAGATTGCAGCGGCCTTGGTGAGCGCACCTTGCCTGCGGAAAACGCGGGCCAGACCGATGAGTGCGCTAGCAAGCTCGTCGGCATTCGATCGTGGGGAGGCAAGAATCTGGCGAAAGGCGATTTCGGCGGCCACCCAATCACCGCGCTCAGTCAAGCTGATGCCGAGGGCTTGCAAACCGGTGCTTTCGGGCCGGTTCGTATTGGCGACCGGGGCGCTGTTCGTGACTGCTGTAGTGGCCGCAGGTTTTTGGTCTGCAGCAATTAGCATGTGGGAGGCCACAGCTGAGGGCGCAGGCTGAGGGTTGGTTTCCGCCCAGTCCATGTGGGCGACAGGTCCGGGATCAATATTGGCCGGATTATTCAAACTGGCAATAGAAGCGCCGATCACGTCTGCCGGGGACGTTGGTGCCTTTTGGTCCGAGGAATCGGCGGTGACTGAAGCTGCCGTGTGTTGCTCAGACTGGGCGTTGATTGGTTGCATAGCCGGTTGCCCGAAGGACTCAACATTTGCGGGGGCGCTCGCATTTAACGAAGCAGGATCAGAATCAGTCACGGCGCCGACTATCGCGGGACTTGCCACGGCCGATGGCGAGATCGGGGGCGCGGCTGGCCTCACGGGCACGGCGCTTATTGGCGCCGCCAGCGATGCCAGTTCCGTGTGCGCCGCGGGCACGCGGCCCGGGATCGAGCGGTAGCTCACCTGCACCTGGGCCCCTTCCACAGCGATGACTTTGAGCTTCGCGCCCTTGGATACGCTAACCGTGCCGCTGACGTGTCCGTCACGTAGGATCTCGAGCTTCGTTGCCTGTGTGACGCTCGTTTCCACTGACGGTTCCGCGGCACGGACGGCCACGGACAGCAGGGCTAGCAGTGTGCACAGGCGGAAGAGCGATGGGACGGGCAAAATCATTTCTGCTGGTAAGTGGCAGAGCTGGGTGGCAATTGGCCGGGAGTGGGTGGGTGGGCGGTTGTGGCCTGATCCAGGAGAGACACGTTGCCGTTACCGCCGGGAAATTGGAAGAAGGGCAGGAAGTCCTCCGGCTTGGTCGAAGAACTGGCGTCATCCGGCAGGATGCTCAAAGGAGGTTTGGTTTGGGAGGGTTTGGGCTGCGTGCCGATTACCGGGTCACCAGATGGATTTTTCACCTCGATGGCGGGAGTCAGTGGGACAGCTGCGAGTTCCTTGGCCGGTGCGACCGCCGCGGGCATGAGTTGCGCCCCGGCGCTCGCAGCACCATCGAGTTTGGGTGGAAGTGGGACTGTGTTGAAGCGCAAGGGCAGCGTGCCGACGATTTTGAGATAAGGCAGGGACGCGATTGCGCCGCCGAGAACGCCGGCGCCTTTCGCCGGCAAGCGCGTGCGAGAGAAACTGGGAGCTGAAATCGGTTGGAGCATCAGTAAGGATAGTATCCTTACAATAGAATGCAGACCCCTCTTGGAAGAGAGTGCTGGAGGAAAATGCATAACAGCTACTACGTTCCATGGTGATGGATCGTTCTGATTCGCCCTGACATCCTTGTCTTTCGGCCCGCCGTGGGATTTCTGTAGAAATATTGTGATGGTGGATGTGGTTTTCACCAGTTCCGTTGTCTGCAGTCGCACTGCAGGTGGACTGACGCGCAAGCTGCCGTTGCCCACAATCGTTACGCTTGATGGCGGATTATGCTTGGTCCAACGGCTTCAATAGGAAGCTGGCCGTGGCCAGCCCGCGGTCAGAAGCATGGCGGATCCAGACGTTGAGTGGCACTGAAGCGGTGCTCCAGATCCGCGACGTCACGGACCCGGCCCAACAGCGTTTCGATGAGGCCTATCGGCGCATCGGCGAACTGAACATGGTGGAGGTCGAAAGCTTTGCGGCCGGTGCGAGAAACAAGGTCCTTTGTCGGGCGGAAGTCGCGCCCATGAGCGCCGCTGCCAGCACCGAACATGAAACCAACGGGTTCAACCGGTTAAAAATGCAAGGTTCCCGAGGTCAGTGGTCCTCTTGGCAACTTCACAAAAGCTCTTCTTCCAGCTAAGCAATCGGTTGCTGTGCGCATCCACCAGTGAAATTCAAATCGGTGCGAGTGAGTGAAATTGTCCGCGTTGCTCGCACTCGCCACGAGGAAAATGCACCGGCTTGCTTAACGGCCTTTCCATGGCGTATTCAGTTTCGAGGTTGCGGTTAACAACTGCCTCGTTGGAGAACGTATCGGGGTAGTGGTCTATGAGCTTGCCGATGTTGAGGGTGGCAATTGTTTGGAGGTCCGTGTCGAGGGCGCGGCACATGAGGGGGATATGCCAGAGGATGTCGCCCAATTCCTCGCGCAGGTTCACCAGATCGACGGGTTTACCGTCGGCGTCGCTTTGCCTGACCATCTCGGCCAGTTCACCTGCCTCAAAGACAATGCCACGGATGGCGTTGAGCAAGTCGTGCTCGTTGGTGGCGGGAGCGGCGCGGAGTGCGGCACGCTGGTAGGTGTTGAGAGAGATCTCGATACTCATGATGGTGGGTTATGGCTCGGCGCAGTTGCTGAGTTCGTCGTGTATTATTTGTGGCGGCGCAGGGAGTTGGTGCCGGCGCCGCCTGGTAGCTTTGGTTGGAGCGCCTTACAGTGGACCGGATCGGACAGTGGAGCGATATGATCGTGGTTTTGGTTGGGGTGGGGCCACGGGATACGGGCACTTGTAACTATTGGGGGGGGCGGCTTCCAAAGTGAAGAGGTCAGACTAGGCCTTGTAGCATCGAGGGCAGTCGCTGCAGGGCGTTAGCCAAGTGCGCCCGCGCCAGCGCGGTCTCATCTCCATCGGTGCCATAGAGAATTTTCCAGCCTTCCAGTTCCAGCCATGCGTCGGCCTCGATGGGGCGGATTACTTCAAAGCCGCCAGTAATGCCGGCGTGCCGCACGACATGATCGGCGATTTGCACGGCTGCGGCAAAGAGTCGGTGACGCGGGGCCTGGTCCGGTTCGTTGTGGTAAAGGACGGCGAAGGTGATTTCTTCGGACAGTTGATGCCGGTCGAGGTAGAAAGCGCCGATGCGGGCGTGGTCCCAGCCGATGAGTGTGCGCTCTAGTTCGCAGTATGCCGTCGGATCTTCCAATGGCGTGGTCATAATTTTCTGCAGTTCATCCGGAAAGGCATAGGCCATGACCACTTTGCCGACATTGTGCAGCAGGCCGGCCAGATAGTCGGTGTCATCATCCCCCGCACTGCTTGTAGACAGCATGATTTCCCGAGCCAGTCCGGCGGTGCCGATGCTGTGTCGCCACAGTTCTTTCCAAGGCAGTGGCGTGCGCACCGCTCCACCAGGGTGCATATTCTGCATCTCCTCGATGATCGGTGTGGCCGTGGAGAGCTCGCGAATCTGGCGGAGGCCGAGAAAAAAGACCGCTTCCTCGATGTTGCTGATGCGCGTTGAGTTCCCGTAATACACCGAATTTACGACACGCAGCAGCCGCGTCGACAGGGACGGGTCACGCCGGATGATCTCGGCGATCTGGGAATTCAGGCTCTGCTCCGAGTTCATCAGTTCGCGCAGGGCGCGGCTGATCGTCTGGAGCGAAGCCAGCTTGGGACATGCCTCCAGCCGGCGCTTGATTTCCACGTCACTGTAGGGCCCGGTAGGCGGGGCTACGGGAGCGAAGGGAGCCGTGATAATTTCTTGCATGAATTCAAACGGGTGGCATGCGCTGGGGCCAGATCCGGCGCCGCGCTCATCATTCATCGGCGCAAAGCAGGCGCAGTTTAGCGTGATTGCGGCTCAAGCACCCCAAGGATGCGCCGATGAGCCAGAGTAGTGCGACTTACCAACCACCCAGCCCCGTCGACGCCCTGCCCGGTGCCGGCTGTGGTCATGCCCGCCTGAGCCATGTCACCACGGCAGATCCAATCCCTATTGCAGCAGGGCGTGCGACACCATCGCGCGGGCCGGCTCGGCGAGGCGGTCGCATTCTACCGCCGCGTGCAGACCATCGCCCCGAAAAACTATGATGTGCTCCATCTCTCCGGGCTCGTCGCCTACCAGCAGGGGCAGTTGCCGGAGGCGATTGAACTGCTGGGTCGGGCACACCGGATCAGGCCGCGCGAGCATGTTTGCGAAATGCGTTACGCCTTGGCTTTGCTTGCCGTTCAACGCACCGGCGAGGCGGAGACTCATTTCCGTCATGCCGTGCAAGTGTGCCCCGATTTCATCGAGGGCTGGGAAAATCTGGCCCTTTGTCTCAAAATTCAGGACCGGCTGGCCGAGGCCATTGCCTGTCACGATAAGGTAACTGTGCTCCAGCCGGACCATGCTTCGGGTTGGTATAATTACGGACTTACCCTCAGTATCATAGGGCGCTTTGCCGATGCCTTGGGCTGCCACGAACGGGCGCTTGCCGCCGATCCGCGTTATGCCCTGGCCTATTTCGGTCGCGCCCAAGCGCTGCAACAGTCGCACCGCATGGCCGAGGCGGTGCTCGCTTATGATCGTTTTCTCGCGCTCGAGCCGCGCCATCATGAAGCGCGCAGTTACCGGCTCTTTGCCCTGCACTCGCTCAGTGGCATTTCCCAGGCGCAACTCTTTGCGGAGCATGTCGCCTACGGTCGCATGGTGGACACTCCGGTCACGCCGACCCTGCACAACCAGCCGGACCCCGAGCGTCGCCTGCGACTCGCCTTGCTCTCGCCGGATCTTCGCACCCATTCGGTTGCATTTTTCCTGGAGCCTCTGATCGCGTATCTCGACCGGGGTGAGTTCGAGCTCTACCTTTATCATGACCATTTTCGAGAAGACGCCGTCTCCGTCCGTCTGCGGGCGCAGGCGACTGTCTGGCGTAATTTTGTTGGTCAACCTGTCGAACGGGTGGAAGCAATCATCCGAGCGGATGCGCCCGATATTCTCATCGATCTGGCTGGCCATACTGGCATGACCAACCGATTGCCGCTCTTTGCCCGGCGCTTGGCGCCGGTGCAGGTTACCTATCTCGGTTATCCCAACACCACCGGTCTGCCCGCGATGGACTACCGCTTTACCGACGCTGTTGCCGACCCGGTGGGGGAGGCCGATCAATATGCGACAGAGCAACTCATCCGTTTCGCTCCGACGGCCTGGACATATGCCCCGCCGGCTGATGCCCCCGCGCCAAATTTACCACACGCTCGCATCCGAGGTCGCGTGACCTTCGGTTCCTTCAACACTCCGGCAAAAATCACCGATGCTGTGCTCGAACTCTGGGCGCGGATCCTTTTGGCCGTGCCTGGCTCACGGCTATGCCTCAAAGGGGCTGGCTTTGGAGATCCTGCTATCCGTCAACACTATACTACAATTCTCACGCAATGCGGAGTGAGCTCCGACAATTTGATTTTCCTCGAACGCACACCCGACACGCGAACGCACTTGGCGTGCTATCTGGACGTTGATATCGCGCTCGATACCACCCCATACAACGGCACAACGACCACCTGCGAGGCTCTCTGGATGGGGGTGCCAGTCGTCACGTTGCTTGGCGACCGTCATATGGCCCGTGTCGGCGCCAGCCTTCTGAAGTCGGTGGGTCATTCCGAATGGGTCGCGGCAGACGAAGAGGAATATGTAAGACATGCCCTTAAGCTTGCGGCAGATCCCCAGCGTCTCGCCGCACTCCGTTCCGATCTCCGCGGTGAACTGCAGTCCAGCCCGCTGCTGGACCACGTCGGTCAGGCCGCGAGATTTGGCAAGGCCTTGCGCAGTTGTTGGCAAAATTGGTGCACCACTAGATTGGCTAGCTTGCCCCTGCAAACTGTGCCGGAGAGCAAAATGAACTCCCCCGATGTAAGGCTGGGCGCTCACGCCAGACAATCAGGGGCGTCAGCTTAGGCGTGGCTAGGATGCCTGCGTGATCCAATGCACCCCGGCAGGGGCCAATTTTTAGCGTGAAAACCACATCGAAAATGTTTGGAGCGTAGGATACCTGCGCGGATGCGCTGTCCAAGCACTTGCTCAACCGGTTCCAGGCTGCGGGCAGATGTGCGAATCGGTGTATTTTTGAGTAGAATGGAAATGCAATTAGCGCGGAATTCCTTATCAGGAAATTTTTGCCGCACACGGGAGAGGCCTCCCTATTTTGCATGCACAGTCATAATACTTTCTAAAATAAAATATATATAAAACTGCAGTTTAAAGAGTTAAGGGAGAACATAGGTTCTGGGCCTGAAGTCTGCTTTTAAGTCCCGCCATGTTAATAGACGCCAAGCCTGTTGCCTCCACTCTTCCCCGGTTTTCGAAGGCACGGCAGCGTAAGGCAGCGATCGCCGGAACTCCTGCCGTGTCAGAATCCCTGCTGCGGGTGCGCTCTAAATTGGCGGCCTGCATTTCGGAGAAGGGTGGGCCAGAGGATTGGTCGGAGTTGCGCAGCTCCTTGCGGGAAGCGAGCCGAGTCTGCGCGGAATTGCCTCTTGGGCAGGCGAAGTCTCCCTTGGTTGCTGAAGCCCGCTCCCTTGTTCGTGCCTTGGCGGCGGCAGGCGCTACAGAAGTGGGTCTTTCGGCGCAGGACTTGGCCGAGGTGCGTGTTGTTGTCACCCAAGACTGGCCTGGCTTGCTTGCGGCGATGTTGTTGGTTCCAGCCTGGGAGCTGCCGGTGGTGCCGCGACTGGCGACGGTGCCAGACTGGCTGTGGGGGGAATTTGTGGCATGGCTTTTTGCCGCACCCCGGAGTTTCACCTCCCCGGATCTCACCGCGCGCATTGCGGCGCAGCGATTACCGCACCTTGAAGACTTGAATGACTGGGCTGGACGCAACGTCGGATCCGCCACCGTGCGAGCGGCATTGGAGTCTTACGTGGGTGCGCTGGCGGCTGTGACCCGGTCTGACGAAGGTGGACGTCGGGCGGCGGAACTTCGTGGGCAAATTCTTACGCGGTTTCTTACCCGCCGGGATGAACGGGATTTCAATCCGGTCATACTGCCCCGCGATGGGCGCCTGCTGCGCGTCGGATTCGTCAGCCGTGATTTCGGATCCGGTCCCGATACGTTTGCCGCCCTCGCCAGTTTTGAGTCGCTGGATCCCGCTGGCTTCGAGGTTTTCCTCTTTCCACTCCGTGACTCTGCCACGCTGGAGGCCGGCTATTGCGAGCGCCGCGCCAAGGCCAAATTCGTGTTGCCTTCCGATTTGGCCGATCAGGTCAAGCAATTGCGGATGGCTCAACTCGATGTGTTGGTGTTTTGCGGTGATGTAGGTGCTGGCTTTGATGACGTCACACGGCTAGCATTGCGACGGCTGGCACCCTTGCAGGTCGTGAATCACCGTAACGGGCTCACCTCCGGTTTGCCCGAGATCGACCTTTATGTGTCAGGAGCCCAGCCCGCCACTCCGGAAGCCGCCTCGGCTTTCAGCGAACGCTTGGGCCTGCTGCGTGGTCCGGCGCATTCTTTCGCCTTTCCCCGGAACCTTGGAACCGACCACCCAGCGTGCCCCCGCGAGGCTCTCGGCCTGCCGGCGTCGGCGATAGTGTTTGCAGCGGTTATCACCCCCACTGGTATTGGATTCGAGACCTGCCGTGCCTGGGCTGCTATGCTGGCACAGACTCCGGGCTCGCGTCTGGCGGTTGTTTTGCTTCACCCAAACGAACAGCACGGCTACAGCGCCGCGCGTTTCTGTCTTTCATTGTCACAGGTTTTCATGGCGGCCGGGGTGGACACAGGCCGGGTAGCGGTTTTCCCAGCGACCACAGGGGATTCCGAACAGCCGCGCAACATCCTAAGGGTCGCCGATTTATTTCTCGATTCACTCTCCGGGCTGTCGCCCGTGTGGGTGGCTGAGGCGTTGGCCCTCGGTCTACCGGCGTTGGTGGTCAGCCAGCCGGCTGACGCGGATCGGGATGCGGCCGCCCATATGTTGTATTCAATAGCCTTACCCGAACTCATCGCCGGTTCGGAAAGTGCCTATGTCGAAACGGGTGTGGCCTTGGCGCTCGATGCTGCCCGGCGCGAAGGCTTGTGCGCCCGGTTAAAGGCGGCCCTGGCAACCGGGCCCTGGTTTTTCGACACACTCGCGGCGGGCGACGCCTTGGGCGTCTTGCTGGAGACGGCATATGATGAACTGGCTGCACTTGACCGGCCAATGTTTCGTGCCGGGCACGAAACACTGCGCTGTTTTAGCGCCGAGAATCTGGCCGAGGGACTGGATGCTGGATTTGCCGCCCAAGCTTGTGGCGACACGGCCACGGCCGCATTTGAGGCTAATCTTGCCCTGCGCTCCGATCCAACCAATCCCCGGGCGCGCCACCTGCGGGCTCAAGTGCTCTTGGTTGAAGGCAAGCATGCCCGGGCGGTCGATTATCTCATGGCGGCATTGCCACACTATGTCGGCGACAAGGAATTCTGGTTTTTGCTCGCCTGGGCACTGCAGCTGAACCGCAAAGTTCCGCAGGCCATTGAAGCCCTGGAATCCTGCCTGCGGCTGGATGGCAATCAGGTCGAGCCGCTGTTGATGATGATTGATCTGGCCGAGGGCGCAGGGGCCTCTGATATCGCCCAAGAGACCCTGAAGTGCTTGCAGCAAATCGCCCCGCATGACCATCGGGTTCTCGCAATGAGTTAAACCGTTGCCGAGCCGCCATGCGCATATTTTTTTGCACAGGTTCGCCGGCCCGCTACATGGCTCCGCCCCGTTTGGGCGAGGAACAGATCAATTGCGGGCCGGACTGGCCCGACCGCGACATCGGCGGTCAAATCCTTTCGCTCGGCACCCCGGTCGGAGACTACGATATCGCGGCGATGGCAGCCCGCCTGCCTGCCGATCAGCAGCCGGACGCTGTGGTGTGCCTGGTCGACGCCTCCTGGCGTTCCACACCACGGAACCTGAAGGCGCTGCATTGCCCGAAGGTCCTGCTCGTGGCCGACACGCATCACCTAAGCACGCCGATTGCCGGCATGATCCGCTACGCGCAGAGCGAAGCCTTCGACCGCACCGTGTTGCTCTACGACCGTCATCATGCGGAATTTTTCCAGGCCGCGGGCTTGCGCCAGCTCTTCTGGTTCCCGGGGCTCACCTTGCCGCATGGGGATGGGGCTGTGGCTGCCGCGCGCTTCAACTCCCCCCGGACCCCGGAGATCGCCTTTATCGGCCAGACCGGCATTTGCCATCCGCGCCGGACCAAGATGCTCACGCATCTGCTTGCGAGCCGGCTGCCTGTCGCCATCAAGGTTGCGACACAGCACGAGTCCCTCGATTTTTACGGCCAATCACTGATTGGTTTCAATACCTCGTTGAACGGCGACCTCAATCTGCGCGTCCTCGAGGTCCTCGCCGGCGGCGCGCTGCTGCTGACCGACATGCTGGGGCAGGGCAGCGGACTGGGCGACCTTTGGCGGAACGGCCGTGAGCTGGTGACCTTTGCTTCACCGGAGGAGATGGTCGAGCAGGCCAAGCACGCTCTGGCAAATCCCATCGGGGCGCGCGCCATCGGCGAAGCGGGTGCGCGGTGGTTCGACACACATTTCAGCGAGAAGCTTCGGCGTAAGGCCTTTCAAGCCCTGATCACCGATGGCGTGCCGCATCCGGCCTTCGCCCTGCCCGGGCCGAAGATATTTTCCCCTGGCCGGGTTGCCGACGCGACGCGGGCGAAGCTGACCGCGGGCTACGAGTATGTGCAGGAGCTTCACCGTAACCTTGACCGCGTGGCCGTCGCGCTCGACGAGAGCGTGCCGGAGGAATTCGCCCAGCTGTGCGCGACGCTGCCCCGGGTTGACGTGCAGCGCGGGATGCCGGCCAAAAGCATGCGCGTGGATTTTATCGCCGTGGGCCGGAAGAATTTCGAATCACCCCTGTTGGTCGCCGCCGGGCATGTCTGGCCGTGGGAGGCCGCCGAGACCGACCGTCTGGCCTTGGTGCGACGCTGCACCAGCATGGGTTTCATGCTGGTGGAAGGGACGGGTTTGATCTTCGCCCGCAGCCGGGCGAACACCCACACGAACATGGGGGCGGTGGCGCTCGTGCGCCTGGAGCAGGGTGGTTATACCGATGCCCTCAATCTGGCGAAAGCCGAGCTGGCCAAGAATCCCAAATCGGTCGACGCCCTCATCGTGCTCTGCGAAGTGGCGCAGGAAGTGGGTGACGGTGCGCTCGCCCAGTCGGCGGCGGGCGAGCTGCACGCCATCGCGCCCCATCACCCGCGCCTGCGGCAGATCCTTGCCGCCACGCCTGCCGGCATCCGCCAGCGCCGGCCGCAGCGTCTGCTGCGCCTGGCCCACGCGCATTTCGAGCAACGCCAGTGGACCGAGGTCGGCCGGCTCGCGCAGGAGGCGCTGACCGTCGATCCGAAGTCGGGCGAAGCCCATTTTCTCATCGGCCTCAGCGTCGCCCAAGACAAGGGCCCCGACCAGGCCGTGACGTGGCTCGGGCTGGCTACGCAGCATGCGCCGCAGGTGCCGGAATACTGGCACGAGCTCGGACTCGTGCTGCGCAAGCACGGCCGCCAGGCCGACGCACTCGGCGCACTCCTGCAGGCGACCCTGCTCAAGCCGGATAATTTCTTCTACCAGCTGGCCCTCGGCGAGGCGGCGCTCACGGCCGGCCACGGCCCCATCGCGGTTGACGCCCTCGTGGCCGCGGACGGGCTACGGCTGGGGCAAGCCGCCGTGGCCCGGTGGCTGGCGGCGGCGCGTGACCTGGTCGCCCGGACGGACTACGCCGCGCCGCGCGACTTGCTGCTGTCGCACGTGGAGGTTACGCGCCTGCAGGGCACGGGGGTGCTGATCCAGCGGTTTTTCCCGGACGCGAAGGATTTCATCACCCTCCGCTCGCGCACGCTTTACCAGGGCAAACTCGACTTCGGCGGGATTCATTTCTCGCTCGACCTGCCCGGCCTGACCGAATGCACGCGGTGCGAACTCGTGCGCCGGCTGCTGGCGCCCTTCAAGGTTCGCCGCATCCTCGCCGTGCCGTTCTACGCCTCGGATTTTCTGCACGCCATCGCGGCACACGAGATCACCGGCGCGCCGCTTTGCACCTACGTGATGGATGACCAGGTGCTGCACGCGCGCACGGTCCCGGACGAACTGGCCCGGCGGCTGTTCGCCGCCTCCGATCTGCGCCTCGCGATTTCCGCCGAGATGCTCGCGGAATACTCCACGTGGTTTGGTTGCTCCTTCGGTCTGCTTCCGCCGATCGTGACCAAGCGTGACAACGAGTGCCCGAACGTCTGGGACGCCGCCGCGGGTTCGCCGCGGCATTGCGCCATGGTCGGCAATGTCTGGTCGGCCAACCAATTCGCCCAATTGCGCGCCTTCACCCGCGCGGCCGGCCTGCGCATCGACTGGTTCGGCAACGCCAACGTCCCCTGGTTGCCGGCGGACCACGCGTCGTTCGAGGGCGACGGCATATATTGCAAGGGATTCCTCCCGGAGGACCAGCTGGCGCAGCGCCTCGCCGGCTATCCGTTCGTGCTCCTGCCAAGCGGCACGCTCGACGGCACGGAGGACAACGAGTGGCTGACGCGCCTCAGCCTGCCGTCGCGCATGGTTTTCATCCTCACGAAGACGCTCACCCCGATGCTCGTGCTGGGCAGCGCCAAGACCGCCGCCGCCCGGTTTGTCGGGCAATGCGGTCTCGGCACCTCATCGAATTACGATGCGGGTGACGCCGCGGCGAAAATCGAGTGGATCACCACGCCGGATAACCGCGCCAAGCTGTTGGAGAACGCCCGCCGCTTGGCACCTTGTTTCTTCATGCCGGAATGCGGCGCGTGGATCTGGGGTTCGCTCGCGGCGAAGCGCCCAGAACCGACGCCCTTCGACCGGCTCTATGATCTGCCTGAGCCGGCCGAGCCCGCGGCACCGGCCGCGGAGGAGCCGCTGTCGTTCGCGCACCGGCTCGCGGCGATCATTCCGAAGCTCTCAGTCCACGCCTTCCTCGACTCGTTTCTCCCGGCCGACGTTCCCCGCCAGCGCCCCGGGGCGGACATCCGCGGCGCGGTGCGCTTCCTGCACGGGGCGTTGACGCCGTTCGGCGCGCTTCCAGTCCGGCTATTCGCCGTCGAGCGGCTGGCCCGGCTCGTGCCAAATGACCGCGCGGTCCTCGTCACCTGGGCGGAGCTGCTCGAGCAGTCCGGCGAACGGCTCGAGGCCGCGGCCAAGGCCTGGCGCTCTCTCTCGCAGTTCTACGACGACGTCTACACACAGACGCTCTTCACGCGCTGCGTCGGCGAGGTGAACCATCATGCCAACGCGGCGGACCGGTTCTGTCTGCATCCCTTTGAGAACTTTGAGATCTACAAGGACGGCTCCGTCTTCGCCTGCAACTGCACGCAGTTGCCCTTCCCCATCGGCAACGGCCACACGCAGGACGCCAAGGCCATCTGGCAGTCCCCGCAGGCCCAGGCCATCCGCGCCTCGATCCTCGACGGCTCGTTCCGCTTCTGCAGCCCGATGACGTGTTACAAGCGCTTCAACCTGCCAAAGCGTTCTGAGCATCCCGAGGAGTTTGCCCGCCTCCAGCGCATCGGTGTCGGCGGTATCGAGACGCCGAAGCACCTCAACCTGTCCTACGACCTGTCCTGCAACCTGTCCTGTCCCTCCTGCCGCAACGGCAAGGTGATGGCGACTGCCGAGGAGCGTCTGAAGCTCGACCACGTCCGCGACGCCATCGTGCTGCCGCTGCTCGAGAACAAGAACGCCGAGACGGTCTACATCACCGGCTCCGGCGATGCCTTCGGCAGCCCGCACTTCCGCGGGGTGCTTAAGCACCTTTTCGACCCGAAGTTTGAGCACGTGAAGATCACGCTCGGCACCAATGGTCAGCTCATCACGCCGCGCCTCTGGGAGGAGTTCAAGCCGCTGCACCCACGCTTCCGCGACATCACTATCTCCATCGACGGCGCTACGCCCGAGAGCTACGAGCGCCTGCGCCGCGGCTCCACTTGGGAGAAGCTGGAGCTGAGCATGGGCATCCTGGCGGACGCCCGGCGCACCAACGCGATCTCCCGGCTCATGGTCAATATGGTCGTGCAGCAGGAAAACTTCCTCGAGATGCGCCCGCTGTTGGAGCTGTGCAAGGCTTGGGCTGTCGACGGCATCCGCTTCTACCGCATCCGCCAATGGGGCAACGTTGTCCCTGGCGCGTTCATGAGCAGCGACGTAGCGAATCCCATGCATCCGCGCCATGCCGAGCTGCTGGCCGAGCTGCGGCATCCGATCTTCGGCGAAGGCATCGTCGACCACTACGACATGTATGAACTGATCCAGCGCGCCCAGCACGCGGCGCAGGCCGCGGCCGCTGAGGCGCCGGCCTTGGAAGAGCCCGTCCTTTCCTGACTCATGCTCGCATCCAGCCCATCTCCGTTCGCCGCGTCTCCAGTTTCGCTGACTGACTACTTCACTGAACTCGCCCGCCAGAGTGTTTGCTTCTTCGACGCCCTGCCGATCGAGCGCACCCCGCAGCCGCTGGCCTATGCGCTCGAGGCGCTGGCACCGGCCATCGGCACGATGAAACCAGACGGCCTCCGGCAGATCCGCGAACTCGATCGGCCCGTGCCGGCGATCACGGCGCAGGCCGGCCGTGGCACCGGACTCAACACCGTCGGCATGCTGACGGACCGTTTCACCATTTTGCTCATCAAGGAGTGGAGCCTCCGCCACAAGGCCAACGCCAATCCCGCCAAGGCCGACGAACTCTTCCGCGTGCAGACGGCCGACATCATCGCCGCGCTCGCCCACGCGCAGCCGGGCAGCTCGGCGCTCAATTCCAAGATCACTTCCATCAAGTCCGGCGTCACCGCCGCCGACTGGGCCGAGGCCTTCTGGGGCCTGCTCACGACGAATCTGCTCATGTGGGAGTCCCAAGAAATGCTTTATATCAAGGATCTCAGCCGGGCGCCGTATCAGGAGCTGCGCGACTACATCGGCTGGTTCTCTCGCTCCAACATTCAGCGGAACACCTACATTGAATTCTGTGAGCAACGCTACTGGCAGCCGGTCGGAGGAGAGCCATGAAAGTCCTGATCACGGGTTCGACTGGCATGATTGGTGGCGCCTTTGTCAGCGCTTGCCGTGAGCGCGGCTGGGACATCGTCGGACTCAGTCGCTCAACTTCGGCGGGCCGGTTGCGGCTGGATTATGACCATCGCATCGTTTGGAGCGACATGCTCGACCCCGAGGCCATGGTCCGCATTTTCCAACAGGAGAAACCGGACACCGTGATTCACATGGCGGCGCAGGCCTTCAACGGCAGTTCGTGGGACCTGGAGCAATACACGCATCAGGCCAACATTCTCGGCTCGCGTCACATCCTGAACGCCGCGCGGACCGCCTGTCCGCAGTCCAAGGTGTTGCTTGCCTGCAGCAGCGCCGAATACGGCGACGTGCTGCCGGCGGACTGCCCGCTGGTGGAGGACCGCCCGCTGCGACCGATCACACCCTATGGGGTCAGCAAAGTCGCTACGGAGTGCCTTGGTTACCAGTATTTCAAGAATTACGGCCTGCCGGTTTATCTGCCGCGGCTCTTCATCCACGTCGGCACCGGGCATCCGCCGGCCACCGCCATCCAGAATTTTGCCCGGCAGGTGGCGCTGATCGCAAAGGGCAGGAGCGAACCGGTCATGCGCGTTGGTCGGCTCGACCCCGCGCGTGATTTCATCGACGTCCGCGACGGCGTCAATGGCATGATGCGGTTGCTCGATAACGGACAGCCCGGTTGGCCCGTGAATATCTGCACCGGTGAGGCCGTGACCATCCGTCAAGTGCTCGGAACCCTCCTCGAACTTGGCGGGGTCAAGGCCGAGGTCCGCGAGGAGCAGTCCCTGCTGCGGCCCTCCGATGAACCATTGCTGCTTGGCGACAATTCCCGCCTGCGCCAGCTGGGCTGGATCCGGCGTTATCCCATCCGCGAAACCCTCGCGGCCGTGCTCCACGATTGGATGAACCGCGTCAACTGATTTCCCCTCTATGACAAAACCCTGCCATGTCGTCTTTACGACAATTTACGTCCCGCACGTTCTCGAGGAACTCCGCCTCAACGCCGAGCGCTATGGTCACCTCGACCAGATCAAAGTTTGGGTGGTCGGCGACCGCAAGACCCCGCCCGAGGCGCGCCAGCTCAGCGCCGAGGTCAGTCGGAAGGGGTTGGAGACGGTTTTTCTCGGGATTGAAGAGCAATATGCCTGGGGCGCGATGTTCCAGGAATTCTACTGCTGCCTTCCCTACAACAATGAGACGCGCCGGAACCTTGGCTACCTGCGGGCGCTGGAAGACGGCTGCGAGACGCTCATTTGCATCAATGACAATAATTTTCCGACCGCGGACGATTTCTTCGGCGGACATATGCACACGGGGCAGGCGGTGGCCGGTGTGCTGATCCAGGAGCCCACCGGCTACCACAATGTTTGCGAGTATTTGCAGATACAGCCGAGCCGGCCGCTGTTCCCACGAGGTTTCCCATTACGGCTGCGCGGTCAAAGCAACGCGCCACAGCTCTACGCGCCGCCTGCGGGCGCCCGCATCGGGGTGACCGCCGGACTTTGGTTGAAGGAGCCGGATATCGACGCCACCGCCTGGTTGAACGGCCGTGTGGAGAGTGTCGGCTACACCGGACCGGAGCATTTTGTTCTTAATCAGGAGACATGGAGTCCGATCAACACCCAGAACACCTCCGTGACACGCGAGTTGGTTCCTGGATTCCTCTGTGTCCCCATGGGTCACGAGTTCCCCGGCGGTAAATTCCAACGCTATGGCGACATCTGGGGTGGCTATTTCCTTCAGGCCGTGATGCGCGGCACGCCGTTTTATACCTCTTTTGGCCTGCCACTGGTGGAGCACCGGCGCAATCCGCACAATTACGTGGACGATCTGCGCCACGAGTATTGGGGCATGATCCTGACCGACTGGATCTCGGATTTGTTGCGCACGGAGTTCCGGCCGTCATCGTCATCGGTGGCGGATCGCGTATTTGAACTGGGGGAATTCCTCCGCAGCACCGCCTGTGCAAAGGTGCCCGAATGGTGCCCGCCGGCAGTGAAACAATTTCTGTTGTCCACGGCCGATAGCTTGCGCAAATGGGCCACGGTCTGCCAAATCATGGAAGGCCGCCGGACCTCGATGTTGCCCGCCACCGGGTCGTTGCCACGCAGACGCTCAAAATATCCGGGGCCCCAGCGGGCTGCGCGGCGACCCCTTGAGCAGCCCTGGCTGGCCGCGCTGACCGGGCCACGCCGGCGCGGCGAGCTGAGCCGTCCACTGCCGTCTGCTGTATGACCGTTCCCTCTGACGTCTGCCTGCTTGTGGCCGACTACGGGATCGGCGATCACTATATTGTCGGTTCTTTGGCGGAAGCGGTGCGCAGGCATTATGGTTTGCGTGTCTGGCTGGCCGGCCGGGCCAACCTGGCGTTCATCGCCGACTTGTATCCGACGGTGGAGCACTACGTGGTGAGTGCGCCTGGCCGTGACGCTTTGCAGGCGGATGCCCGTAAAATCGAGGGCGGCACAATTTACTATGCCCACTTCCCGGAGTTGGAACTCATGCGCGCGGTGGGTTACAATGGGTTTCATTTTCTCGATGCCTACCGGTGCCGGCTTGGGCTGCCCGCGAGTTCCTACCAGACGCGACCGCGCCAACCCAGCCCGGTGGAACTGGCGGCTGCCGCTCAACTGTTGCGGGAAAACAATTATTCTCCCGGTCGCACAGTCGTGCTCAGCATCGAGGCACGGACCACACCGACCGACGGCGTGGACGCCAATTTTTGGAAGGCACTGGCCTTGGAACTCCAGGCACAGGGGTTGCAGGTGCTGGTCAACGCCGGCCCCTCGACCGCCGTGCCCGAGGGGCTGCGCGCGCTGGCATTGCCGCTCGCCGCGTTACGCGCCGTGGTGCAGAGTGCCGGATTTTTCGCCAGCGTGCGCAGCGGGTTGTCCGATCTCGTGTGCGACCTGCGCTGTCCGCAGGTGGTCGTCTATCCGGCCGTCCGATACTGGGCCGGTTCGCTCCACGCAGGCACGACCTTCACCCGCTTCGGCCTGACAAAGGCGCCGCACGAGGTGGTGATCGCCCCGGGCTATAGCCCGGAGCAGGTCCAGGCTCTTGCCATCTATTTTGCCGCGCGTTTGCCGAAATCCGCTTCAGTTACTACCCAAGCCGTGTCGGTTGCCTAGCGACGGCGTCCATGACCACCGATGCGCAGTAGTCCTCAATTCACTGAATTGCTGGGCTTGAACAATACGCGGTCAACCCTTGGCGACATCGGAATTTCAGACTGGTGGACCAGCGCGTTGCTGGTGCCTGTGAATCGACAGGCTTTTCTCCCATGAAAATACTGACCGTCCCCAGTTCGAATTCCGGCCGCAGCATCGGGGATGTTTTCCTGGCGTTGCTCAGCACGGTGCATCTCGCGAGGAAATCGACAGCCACGGCGTTCCTGACCCATACCAATCACGCCGAAGTCGTCTCGTTTTTCCGGAAATCCTTGGACCTGATTTTGCTGTCGGACGCCGCGGAAAAACACGCCGGGCTGCTCGACACGGTCAACATCCATTGGAATTCCGGTTCGTGGGCGGAGCGGTATCCCGACATCCACAATCCGTGGCGCTACTTTCTGATGAATGGCATCGCC
>CAJBES010000051.1 GCA_903952145.1 uncultured Opitutaceae bacterium
ACCGCAGGCAAGCTGCGGTCTGCAAAGTCCGGATGCGCACGCATGGCGCATGGTTGCCGGAACCCTGCGTCCGGGTCGAGCTTCCAGCTTGCCGCTGCCTGGGTGCAATTGGCCTTGTGGCTTTAAAAACCGAACCTTGCCGCGGCCGGCAACCCGCTTGCGGACACCCTCACCCTGCGCGAGCCAGCTCGCTGCCTGCGCCAACCACAGGTATTCGCCTGATGGCCGTGCTTACTGCCTGGCCGGCGGCAATGCCACCGCCGCCCCGGCTGCACTTTCCTCAATCACGGCGATGGCCCGGGCCAGCATTTCGTCGCGACCGTCCTTGACCGCGGTCAGGGTGCGCGCCACGGGATGAGCGGGCCTGTAGCCTGTGAGGTAGAGCTGACTCCGGTCGTGCTTCAACACCTGCATGCCGGTCCACATCATGCTGGCGCCGCCGGGCAGCGGGATGAAATTGATGTTGCCGTTGCAACCCGCCGTCGGCTCGCCGACGAGCGTGGCCAACTTGAAGTGGTCGATGATCGCCATGCAGGTCTCGCCATAGCTGCCGACGCCCGGAGTGTCGATGAACACCGCCTGCCCCTTGAACAGGGGTGCCGCCGGCTTGACCGGCCAGGTGGTTTCCCACCACGTCCAACCCTCGCGGTCCGGCCGCACGACCTGCGGCACCAGCATGGGCGCGGCCTGCACAATTTCCCCGGTGAGATGGGGAATGACATCTTCAGTGACCGAGATGAATCCACCCGCGGCCTCCCGCAGCTTGCCATTCCAACGCCAGTCAAAGATCACTCCGCGGGCCCGGGCCAGTTCATCCAGGTGCGACGCGAAGGTCTCCTTGCCCAGCATGGTCAGGTTCACATAGAAAATGCCGGGCGCCACTTCCGCGTAGTCGGGCAGTTCGCCGTCGGAAATCGCGTTGGAGAAATAACCGCGGTCATCCTTGCCCCATGTGATCGCAAACGAGCGCGGCCTGCCGTCGCGGTCGATCGCCACCGTTGCCTGGTGGCCCACCGGCCCCTGGCCGAAGCGGTTCAACGCCCGGTGCCGCCGCAATTGCGGCGAGCCGGACACCAGCTGCTCCCGCTCCACCAGCAAAGACAGCGCATCAACCCCGTCGATGCTGGTGATGATGTCCCCCCGGCGCAGCGGACCGTCGCCCTTTGCGCCGGTGACGGTGATCCTGCCTTCCACCACCGCCACGCGCACCGGCAGGCCGCCGGCCGTCCGCACGTTTTCGTGCACCGTGCCGCCGCCCTGTGCCTTCAACTCGGTGAACAGGACGCCATGCCCGTCCTGCAACCGGGCGAGCAGGCGGCACAAGCCATCGAGATAATCATCCGGCGTCGCAGCCTCAAGGGCGGCCCGCAGCGCCGGCCGCAATTGCTCCTCCCAGTTCACGCCCGCCTCGGCGTGGTATGGCTGAAAATGCTGCAGCACGTTCCACACGATCACCACGCCCGCGACGCGCACCGCCGGATCGTTCAGGTCGCCTTTGGCGAATTCGATCCCGGCAAGGCGTTCCTTGAGGGCCACATATTCCGGCGAAGACCCCCCGCCCGTGCGGCCCGCCACATCCACCGGCAATACCAGCGGAAGCCACATTTCAAGTTCGTGACCGAGTGGCTTGATCATCACCGGCGCATCCCCCGGCGCCAGGCTGAAAAGCGGCCGGCGATCTCCGGCCGTCTCGCCGCCGATGACTCTCCGACTGCGATAGGGCGACGGCCGGTCGACCAATTTAACGCCCGCATGCTGCCAATAGGTCACCCGCTTCCCGGTCGCCGGCACTTCCGGCCACGCCGGCGCGGTCCCGGGTATGCGCAGCCGCAGCTTGAGTGTGGGTGCGACCGGCAGAAAAACTCGCTCCAGCGTTTGCTTCAACTCATCGGCATTGCGACCCTGCAGGACTTCGCGGGCACCCAGCACCGCCAGCCGGTCCCAGTCGATGTTCGCCCCTTCGTCACTGGGGTGAAACCAGCGCACGTAACCGTAGAGTCTGGCGTATTCGGCCAGGGCCTCGACTTGGTCGTCCTGATTCGAGGTCCCGGCGAAAACTGCGGCAGCCCCCAGGATCGGAACCAACAGGCCGGCCACGAGCATTTGTCGGATACGCTGGCCTGACTTTGGGTCCAGGGTGGTGGTGGATTGCATGAAACTATGCGACCGAGGTCGAATTGCGCGGTTCCCCGGGATGAAACCCGGCCATGGCCCTCAGTTCAGCCGGTAAATCCGGCCCGCGTTGCCGGCGCCGATGGCCGCCTGCTCATGCTCGCTCAACTCGCCGAGCAGTTCCACCGTGGTGTCGAGCCACCCCTTCAGATCGGCGCTCACCGGCCAGTCGCTGCCCCACAGCATCCGCTCGGGGTAAAAACATTCGAGGCAGTGCGTGAAACAAGGTTTCACCTGCGGCGTCAGCGGCTTGGCCGCATCGGCCAGGCTTGCGAGCCCGGAGAACTTGCAGACCACATTGGACCGCGCTGCCAAGACGCGGATGCCCTCGCGCCACAGGTCGAGTTCGCCGCCCGCGAGGTCGGGCCGGCCGCAGTGGTCGAGCACGAACTGTGTCTGCGGACACTGTTCGACCAGGCCGGC
>CAJBES010000052.1 GCA_903952145.1 uncultured Opitutaceae bacterium
CATCCCCAGTGTCGCCCAGCGTTACGGCGCACGACTGCCCCGGCATCTGACGACAGAGCAGGTGGAAACCCTCCTGGCGGCAGTACGTTCGGACACGCCGCAGGGCCGCCGCAACTATGCCATGGCCCTACTGTTGGCCCGCTTGGGATTACGGGCGCAGGAGGTGATCGCCCTCCAACTGGAGGACATTGATTGGCGCGCGGGCGAGTTGCTGGTCCGTGGCAAGGGACAACGTCATGACCGGATGCCGCTGCCCCAGGACGTGGGCGAAGCCTTGGCGGACTATGTCCGCTTGGATCGGGTGACGACTTCGCGGGTGCTCTTCGTCACCGACCGGGCACCGCACCGTCCTTTCAAGGGCGGACAGATGGTGAATGCGGTGCTCAAGGAGGCGTTTGCCAAAACTGGCTTGAAGCCACCGGCGCCCTATGTGGGCTCGCATGTGTTGCGGCACAGTCTCGCGGTCCATCTGGTCCAGCGCGGGGCTTCCCTCGACGAGGTCAGTGACGTGCTGCGCCATCGCTCGCGGGGCTCGACGATGATCTACGCCAAGCTCGATGTGGGGGGCTTGCGCTCCGTCGCCCAACCCTGGCCAGTAACGGGAGGTGCCCAATGAGCCCCTTGTCACAAGAACTCGACCGCTATCTGACCCTCCGGCGCAGTCTGGGATACGACTTGCGCACTTCCGAGCGAGTGCTGCGGAGGTTGGTCGCCTTTGCCACACAGGAGAAGGCCGAGCACCTCACCACCCAACTCTTTGAGCGTTGGCAACAGGCCTTCGGGCACGCCCACCGGGCCACCTGGGCAGCGCGCCTCGGGATGGTGCGCCGTTTCGCTCAGTGGCTGCATGGGCTGGATGCCCGGCACGAGGTGCCGCCGCAGGCCCTCATCCCGTATGGCTATCATCGTGTCCGACCTTACATCTACAGTCCGGAGGAAATCCGGCGCCTGCTCGCTGCCGCGGCGCAACTGCCCTCAGCCAACGGCATTCGCCGGCTGACCTATGCGACGTTCTTTGGACTGATCGCGGTCACCGGCCTGCGGATCAGCGAGGCCATCGCGCTCGACGTTGACGATGTGGACTTGGCCACCGGCGTGCTCACCGTGCGGCGCGGCAAACTCGGCAAGGCCAGATTGCTGTCGCTCGCGGAGAGCACTCAGACCCAGTTGGCCAGCTATGCCAAGGAACGGGACCGACTGCTGGGGGCGCGCCCCGCCTCCTTCTTTGTCTCGGACCACGCCCAACGCCTCACCGACGGCGCGGTGCGGTATCACTTTGCGATCCTGAGCCAGCGCCTCGGCTTGCGGCCCACTCAACGCTTCCATCGGCACGGGCGGGGGCCGCGCATTCATGATCTGCGGCACACCTTCGCCGTGCAGACGCTCCTCAACTGGTATCGCACCGGCAAGGATCCCGCGCAGGAAATGATCCAACTGACAACCTATTTGGGACACGGCAGTCCGGTCGCCACCTACTGGTACATCGAAGCCGTGCCTGAACTGATGGAACTGGCCGCCCAGCGCTCGTCGGCCGCTCTGGCCCCGGAGGTCCGCGTATGAACCCGGCCAATCTTCCAGCGCTGCTCCAGCAGTTCTTCACGGAACGGCTCAGCACCCAGATGGAAGCCAGCCCGAACACCATCGCCGGCTATCGCGACACCTTCCGTTTACTGCTGCGCTACGCCACCGAGAAGACCGGGCGGGTTCCGACCCAACTGCGCCTCGAAGATGTGGACGCCACCTTGGTGGGTGACTTCCTGACGCAACTCGAAACGACCCGGAGCAACAGCGCCCGCAGCCGCAACACGCGGCTGGCCGCAATCCGATCCTTCTTCCGTTTCGTGGCGATGCAGGAACCGGCCCAACTGCTCCATTGCCAGCGCATCCTCGCCCTGCCCGGCAAACGTTACGTGCGCCGCACGGTGGACTTTCTGGACCAGACCGAGATGCAGGCGCTGGCCGCCGCCCCGGACCGTTCCACGTGGGTGGGCCGCCGGGACCATGCGCTCCTGACCGTGGCCCTGCAAACCGGCTTGCGCGCCTCAGAACTGATCCACTTGCGCCGCAGCGATATCATGACCGGAACCGGTGCTCACCTCCGGTGTGAAGGCAAGGGACGCAAGCAGCGAGCGACCCCACCGCGACGGGAAACCCTCCAAGTGCTTGAGTCTTGGCTCAAAGAGCGAGGCGGTGGGGACTCCGATCCGCTGTTCCCAACGCAACGCGGAGACAAATTGAGCCGGGATGCGCTGGAGCACCTGGTGCGCCGACACACCCTGGCAGCGGCAAAAGCCTGCCCTTCGTTGAAGAGCAAACGCGTCAGCCCGCATGTGCTCCGCCACAGCACGGCCATGGACCTGCTGCATCATGGGGTAGATCAAACCGTGATCGCGCTCTGGCTGGGGCATGAAAGACTTGAAACG
>CAJBES010000053.1 GCA_903952145.1 uncultured Opitutaceae bacterium
ACATCGGCACTCGGACAATGAATCAGGGGAGACTGGCCGAATTCCCTCACTTGGATGCTGAACGCCAGCCGCCGCCTATCGCTGGCTTCGATTTCAACCTCCAGCCCGATTTCATCACTCATGGAGAGACAACCCACCACCCGATCACCTCTTCCCATGATGCGAGCGGCGGCGATCCAAGCAGGCCCCGCCGGTCGATCCATCCGCTCGAACACGCCTATGCCCGCCGCCGAAAATTGCTCCTGATAGGCGGCGACGGCTGATTCAATCTCGCCGCAATAGACCACACGTCCCTTTCCCAGCACCAAGCCCCGACTACAGAGCTGCCGCACAGCCGCCAGATTGTGACTTACCAGCAAGACCGTGCGCCCGCCACCGGCGACCTCGGCCATCTTGCCCAGGCACCGCTGCTGGAAGCTCGCATCGCCCACCGCCAGCACCTCATCCACCAGCAGAATGTCGGTCTTCAGGTGGGCCGCGACGGCGAAGCCCAGCCGCGTATACATGCCGCTTGAGTAGTGCTTGCACGGCGTGTCGAGGAATTGCTCTACCTCGGCGAAGGCGACAATCTCGTCGAAATGCGTCCGCACCTCGTGCCGGCGCATGCCCAGCATCGCGCCACTGAGAAAGATGTTCTCGCGGCCGGTCAGCTCGGGATGAAACCCCGTGCCCACCTCCAGCAGCGAACCCACGCGACCGGAGAGGTCCACCCCGCCCTCCGACGGAGCCGTGATCCGGCTCAGGATCTTTAGCAGGGTGCTCTTGCCGGCGCCATTGCGCCCGATGATGCCGAGCACTTCGCCCTGTCTGACTGCAAAGGAGACATTGCGCAGGGCCCAAAACTCTTCGGTCGGATTGCGACCGCGCCACGCCGCCATGAATCGCGCAGGCAGGTGCAGCAGATCCTCGCGCAGCGTGCGGTAACCGGGCCGGGCACCCGGATGGTGCAACGCATAATGCTTGCCCAGATTTTCGCAGCGGATGACGGGATGGCTCATGGTTCGCGTCAGAGGTTGTCCGCAAAGCTCCGTTCGACCCGGCGGAAAAAATACGCGCCCGACACCAGCGCCACCACCGCCGCCAGTGTCGGAAACAACAGAAGCGGCAGCACGTCAGGCCCGCCGCCGAGCAGGGCCACCCGGTTGCCCTCGATGATTCCCACCAACGGATTGAGGGCAAACACCCCGCGCCAATGCACCGGAATCAGGTCGAGCCCATACACCACCGGAGAGGCATACATCCACACCTGGATCAGAAAGGGCAGTGCATACATGAAATCGCGGTAGCGCACATTCAGCGCCGAGACCCACAGGCTGATGCCGACCGCCAACGCCAGCGTCAGCAGGGTCACTACGGGCAGCAGCGCCAGCCACCATCCCGGCCACACGCCGTGCCATGCCAGCAACACCGCCATCACGCCCAGCGAAACCGCGTAGTCCACCAGTGCCGCCGCCGCCGCCGCTCCGGGAATCAGCAGGCGCGGGAAATAGACCTTGGTGATCAGTTTGGATTCACCGACGAGACTGTTGCCCGCCCGCTGCAACACGCCGGCAAAGAGATTCCAAGCCAGCAAGCCGGCAAAAACAAATAGCAGGTAAGGTCGGCCGCCGCTGGGCAGACCCGCCAGCCGGCCGAAGATCACCGCAAAGATGATGCCAGCCACTAACGGCTGCAGGATCACCCACAGCACCCCGAGCGCCGTCTGCTTGTAACGCAGCTTGATGTCGCGCGCCGCCAGCATCACCAGCACGTCGCGGAATTCCCACAACTCGCCCCAGCGGCCAAGGCCGTCCGCGCCGGCAGGACGGATGCGGATGTGGGGACGGGAGGTGGCGTCGGACATGGAGCGCCGCCTATACAGCAGGCCGGCCTGCCGGGGTCAACCCTCCCAGCCGGCGCGGGTCCCGGACAAAAACCTCGCCGCTCAACCCCGGTGCAGCCACAAACCCCGCGTGGACGCCCCCAACCGTTTTCGCACACTCTGCCGCCAGCTCCTTCCGGCCGATGCACGCGCGATTATCGCGACAGTCTGCAACCGGCTCTGGCCCGCCCGCCCCGCCCTCGCCCCCGCCATCCTCAAAGCGGTGCAGAACCACGCCGGTCTCGAGCTCGGTGGCCCGAGTCGCGTTTTTCTGGCCGGGAAGATCCTGCCGGTCTATCCCCGTGCCGCCCGTATCGACAACGTCAACTTCGCCGGCCGGACTGCGTGGGAGACCAATCTGCGCGATGGCGGTGAATTCCACTTCGACCGTGCCCGGCTGCCGGGCCGCCAGTTCCTGCGCGAGGCCACCGACCTGCACGGCATCGCGGACGCCACCTACGGCTTCGTCCTCTCCTCGCACTGCCTGGAGCACATCGCCAATCCTCTCGCCGCCCTGCACGAATGGCGCCGCGTTGTCCGGCCGGGCGGCCACCTCGTTCTGCTGCTCCCCGATCCCGCGGACACTTTCGATCACCGGCGTCCCGTGACCACCCTCGCGCACCTGCAGGCCGATTTTGCGGGCCGAACCGGTGAGGACGACCTCACCCATCTCGACGAAATTCTCGCACTCCACGACCTGCGCCGCGACCCGCTGGCCGGCACGCCGGAGGAATTCCGGGCCCGTTCCCGTCGCAATGCCGAAAACCGTTGCCTTCACCACCATGTCTTCGACCTCGCCCTGCTCCGCGCCGTGCTGGAGACGGGCGGCTGGATCGTGGCCGGGACAGAGCGCGTCCGGCCGCTGCACCTGCTCGCCCTCGCCCGCCGACCGGGCCCCGGTGAAAATTCTTTCCCCGCTGCGTCCGCCCCCTAGGCTGCCGTGACATTTCCCGCATGAAACTCTCCATCGTCATCCCCTGTTACAACGAGGCGCGGACCATCCGTGCACTGGTCGACGCAGTGCGCGCCGCGCCCGTCGCCGACAAGGAGATCATCATCGTGGACGACTGCTCCCGTGACGGCACCCGCGATCTGCTCCGCACGCAGATCGCCCCGCTCGTCCACCAAGTCATCTACCACGAGGTCAACCGCGGCAAGGGCGCCGCCCTGCGCACCGGCTTCGCCGCCGCCACCGGTGACGCGGTCATCGTGCAGGACGCCGACCTCGAATACGACCCGCAGGAATACCCGCGCCTGCTCAAGCCCGTGCTCGACGGCAAGGCCGACGTCGTCTTCGGCTCGCGCTTCATGGGCGCCGAGGCGCATCGCGTGGTCTATTTCTGGCACATGGTCGGCAACCGCTTTCTCACGCTGTTCTCCAACATGTGCACGAACCTCAACCTCACGGACATGGAGACCTGCTACAAACTCTTCCGCCGCGAGGTGCTGCAGCAGATCACCATCGAGGAGGACCGCTTCGGCTTCGAGCCCGAGATCACCGCCAAGGTCGCCGCGCTGAAGGAATGCCGGATCTACGAGGTCGGCATCAGTTACTACGGCCGCACCTACGCCGAGGGGAAGAAAATCGGCTGGCGCGACGGCTTCCGCGCCCTCTGGGCCATTTTGAAATACAACCTGATCCGCTAGTGGCGCCACCGTAGGCTGCCTTGGTTTGACGGGAACCCCGGCCACTGTTGGTGATGACTTGACCGCCGCGAGGTCCGCTCATGCGGCCACAGTCAGAGCGGCGGCAGCCGCCGATCAGCTTCGGCTGGCAATGACCGGCAAGCCGGTGCCGTTTCCAGAACACCCCTCCTCTTCCGGTTCACCCCGAAACGCTGGCCAAACCTCACCGGCACCGTCTGCGCGCCCAACGATGATCCGCTGGCGCAAATCCGCACCAATGGTCTTATTCTTTTCCCCTCATGTGCCGGATGATAGCCGTTGGGCTCTCGGGCGGCTATCTACGCAGAATACGCCCTAACGTGCCCGACCCTGGGAATGCGCGATACGGCGTCAGCCTTTGATTTGCTGGAGGATCTGGTCGGCGATCTTGCGGACGAGGGCCTCAACTTCCGGGTCGGCCGGGGGGCCCCCGGCGGTCTCTGTGCCACCCGGAGCCTGACACACGGCACCGGGACGGAAGTCGGCGCTGTCACAAAGTTCGCATTCCTTGAGGTTGGCGCGCGGGTCGGGCATGCCGAGTTTCTGGCGCAGCTCGACGAGTTCCTTCGCCTGCCCGCCGGTGAAGCGGTGCAAGCCGCCCCCGAGGCCGGCCGCGATCCAGACGGTACGGCAGTAGGAATCGATGTTCTCCATCTTCCAGTAGGCATCCTCGACGTCCTTGCCCCAGACGATGACGCCGTGGTTCTGCATGAGCACGGCCTGGTGGTCCTTGCCGACCTCGCCGACCTCATCGGCATTGGCGGGCGTGCCGGGCGTCTGGTATTTCGCGACGCCGATCCGGCCGAGAAACACCTCGGCTTCTGGGATGAGGCAGGACGGGACGCTCACGTTGGCGATGGCAAAGGCGGTGGCGTGCGGCGGGTGGGCGTGCACGCAGGCTTTGCAGGCGGGCTGGCGCTTCATGATGCCGAAATGGGTCATCGCCTCGCTGGTGCGCTTGCGCGTGCCGGCGAGCTGCTTGCCGTCGAGGTCGACGAGGCACATGTCGGCGGGCGTCATGAAGCCCTTGCAGATGAGCGTGGGCGTGCACAGGGCGAGGTTGTCGCCGACGCGGATGGTGATGTTGCCACCGTTGCCGTCGGTGTAGTCGCGCTGCCAGAGACGGCGGCCGATGTCGCACATGCGGTGCTTGAGTTCCTCGATCGAAGCGGAGTGAAAGAAACGCTCGATGTCGGCAGGCGTCTTCGGGTCGGTGCCGGGCGCCCACTTGAACTCGTAGTCAGGCGTGGCGGGCTCGCCGCGCCTGGCGGTGGCGGCGGAAGCGGCCCCGCGCGCGGGTAGCACGGAGGCGCGGCTGCGCAGGGCATCGCGCGCGGCGGGCGTGAGGATGGCATCGGCCGGCACCGGCTGACCGGTGCGCAGCAGGGTTTCTACATCCTGGGCGGTAATGACAGTGCGCATGGGAATTAAATAAAGACGGGAGTGGGACGGTTGCGGCGCCGGCCTAGGCGGCTGGCGGCGTGTAAAAAATCTGGTTGATGATGGCGGCGTTGTAGGCGTCGACCGGGGTCGGCTGGGTGAACGGCATCGTGGCTTCGGCGCCTTCGGTAAAGCCGATGACCTGGCCCAGGCCGGCGCCGAGGTTGTCGTAGACCACCACGGTCGAGCCCGGCGCGAGCGGGACGGACGGGGCCCCGGCGAATTGCGCGTGGTTGAACGGCTGCACGAGCAAAAAACGGCCGCCGGTCAGGGCGGGGTCGGCCGCATTGAGGGTCACTTTGCCGATGACGTAGCCGAGGCGCATGATGGTTCAGGCGGCGGGTGCCACGGGATCGACGATCGCGCAGATCAGGTTGCGGAGCGGGGAATGTTCGTCGCCGACCAACTCCCGCGTGGCGGAGCCGTCGGTGGTGTAGAGCACCTGCTGATGCAGGGCGGCGCCATGGGGATCGACGGCGAGGACGGGCGGGCCCTCGGCCTCGCCGGCGGCATTGAGGGGCTGGCAGATCACGGTGCGGTAGCGGCCCATGCTGGGATGGCAGACCGTCGCGACCACGACTCCATCAATGCGGGCGAGTTGCATGGCGGGTTCAGTAAATGTGCAGGTTGTCCACCATGGCGCAGCGCCGGGTGCGCGTGAACGTCAGCGGCGTGCAGATGCCCTCGCCCGTGGTGGTGGCGATGGAGTAGTTGAGGTAACCCTCGCCCCCGAGGCCGAGCCGGCGGTGCTGGGGCCGTTCTTGACGAAGAGCGTGGTGTCCACGGCGCGGGCCATCTGCGTCATGCGGTCGACATTGAGCGAGTGCAGGATGGCGGAATGCTTGTAGCCGTGCTCGCTCTTGACGGCGCAGGCGACGGCTTCGTCGAAGTTCTTCACGCGGACGACGGGGATCATGGGCATCATCTGCTCCTCCATCACGAAGGCGTGTTCCGCATCCGTCTCGGCGAAGAGCAGCGGGCAATCGGCGGAGACGGTCGCACCGGCGTGCCGGGCGAGGACGGCGGCGTCGGCGCCGACGAGCTTGCGATTGACGGCGGCATGCGAGCACCCGCCGGCATCCTTCGACGTGGTGAAGGCGACGGCCGTGAGACGGGCGAGTTCGGCCGAGGTCAGCTTGGCCGCGCCGGCCACGGCGAGCTCGTTCATGAAACGCTCGGCGACGGCCTCGAGGACGAAGACCTGCTTTTCACCCACACAGAGGAGATTGTTATCGTAGGCGGCACCCTTGATGATGTCGGCGGCGGCCTTGGCGAGGCTGCCCGTGCCATCGACGACCACCGGGGGATTGCCAGGGCCGGCGCAGATGGCGCGCTTGCCGGACTTCATGGCGGCGCCGACGACGGCGGGGCCGCCGGTGACACAGAGCACGCGGATGAGCGGATGCTGGCAGAGCGCGGCAAAGGTCTCGAGGGTCGGGTCGGCGATGAGGCAGATGAGGTGCTCGATGCCGAGTTCGGCATGAATGGCCTCGTTGAACGTGCGCACGGCCACCGCGGCGCAGCGGGCGCCGCCGGGGTGCGGATTGACGACGACGGCGTTGCCGGCCGCGACCATCGATACGATGTTGCCCGAGATCGTGGGGATGGAATGCGTGACGGGAGTGACGGCGCCGATGACGCCGAAGGGAGTGTGCTCCTCCAGGGTAATGCCATGGTCGCCGGACATGGCGTAGGGCCGCAGCCATTCGAGGCCGGGCACGAGCTTCACGATCTGCAGCTTCTCGACCTTGTGGGCGAGGCGGCCGATCTTGGTCTCTTCAAATTCGATCCGTCCCCACTCCACCGCGTTCTTCTCGCAGAGCGCCTTGACGATCTCGATCACGCGGACGCGACCGGCGAGGCCCTTCTGCTGGAGTTGCTGGAAGGCCTGGTGCGCCGCGGTGCAGGCGGCGCCGACATCGGTGAAGATGCCGTAGCGCGAATCGCGGCGGGGGGCGGTCACGACCGCGGGCGCCGCGACCGGGGCCGGGGAGGAGGCGGCGACGGACGTGCGGCCGAGGCCGCGCATCACTTCATCCACGACGGAGCGCAGGAGTTTTTCGTCAAGTTGGAGCGGGGAACTCATGAGAATCAGCGGGAGGCGGTCGGATAGATTTTGCGGTTCAGGACATCAACGGTGTCGACAATGCCGATGACCACGGCATCCACCGGCAGGGATTTCATCCCGGCGGCCTGGCGGGCGGAGCTGCCCTGGCAGAACAACACCACCTCGTCGGCGCCGGCGCCGAGCGCATCGACGGCCACGATGGTGTTGGTGCCGGGACGGAACCGGTCGGGGCTGGCCTCATCAATGAGCAGCGGCCGGAGCAGGAGGAGTTTGCGACCGGTCATCGCGGCGTCTTTTTTCGTCGCGACGACCGAGCCGATGACACGGGCGAGAAACATGGTGGGGAGCCTCCGGCACACGGCAGGCGCACAGTCCGGGGACTGACGGTGCCGCGCGGGCGAAGGGCTGAGGATTACTTTTTAGCGGACGTGGTGAACTTCGGCAGGATGGAGGCCACGTCGTCGTGCGGACGCGCAATGACCTGCACGGAAACAACCTCGCCGACGGTGCGGGCCGCCTGGGCGCCGGCGTCGGTGGCGGCCTTTACGGCGGCCACATCGCCGGTCACGATGGCGGTGACGAGGGCGTTGCCGACCTGTTTCATGGGCGCGGCAAGCGTGACGTTGGCTGACTTCAGCATGGCGTCAGTGCCGGTGACGAGCGCGGTGAGACCGCGGGTTTCGAGGAGACCGATGGCTTGGGACATAAGGATGGGAGTTGAGGTTTACGGTTGGAAAATTTGAGACGAGAGGGAACGCAGCCTCAGGCAGCGGCGAGGTGGCGGCGGGTTTCGCGGGCGACGACAAGTTCTTCGTTGGCCGGAATGGCGAGCACCCGCGTGCGGGAGGCGTCGGTCGCAAGGTTGGTTTCAGCAACACCGGCCTGGTTACGGGCCGGGTCGAGCTGCAGGCCGAGTTCGCCGAGGCCGGCGCAAACGAGGTCGCGCAGCCACGGGTTGTTCTCGCCGATGCCGCCGGTGAACACGACCGCATCGCAGCCGCCGAGGGCGATCCAAAAAGACCCGACCCAGTGGCGGATCGAATGGACGAAGGCCTCGATGGCGAGGGTGGCCCGGGCGTTTCCGGCGATTGCCGCGGTGCGGATGTCGCGCAGGTCGTTGCTCACCCCGGAAAGACCGAGGAGGCCGCCCTCCTGGGAGAGCTGGCGTTCGATCTCGGAAATGGGCAGCGAGAGTTTGCGGTGGATGTAAGGGATGGCGAAGCTGTCGAGGTCGCCCACCCGGTTGTTCTGGGGCAGACCCGACTGGGCGCTCAGGCCCATGCTGGTGCCGATGGCGACACCATCGCGGATGCCGGTGACGGAGCTTGAGCCGCCGAGGTGGCAGGAAATCACGCGGAGTGGCGCACCGTCGAGGGCGCGCGGACCGGCCTGATAGAGGTCGCGGGTGACCCTGGCCACATCCGGTCGCCCGAGCAGTTCCGCCGAACGTTCGGCGATGAACTTGTGGCTGGCACCGTGGAAGCCATAGCGGCGCACACCGGCCTTGAACCAAGCCTCGGGCACCGCGTAACGGCGCGCCGCTTCCTGGACCCACTGGTAGAACGCCGTCTCGAACAAAGCCACGAGCGGGACACCGGGGAGCTTGGCACGGAACTGCCGGATGCCGGCGGCATAGACCGGGTTGTGCGCGGGGGCGAGATCGGCCGCGGCGAGCAGCGCCGCTTCAACCTTCTCGTCGGCGGTCAGACAACCGGTGACCTCGCCGCCGTGGACCGCCTTGAAGCCGACCGCGTGCACGTCGGCGGAGGAGCGCAAGTGCCCGGCGGTCTGCAGGGCCGTGAGGCAATCCTCGATGGCGCGACCGAAATCGGTCACGCGCTCATAACCGCCCTTGGCAACGAGCGTCTCCGCCCCGTCCGCAAAGCGGAACAGGCGGTATTTAAACGACGTCGAGCCGAGGTTGGCGACGAGGATGTTCATCAGTCGCGATGCGGATCAGAATCAGGCCGTGGGGGGCTGGAGCCATTTGCCGAGACCGGCGAGATCGTCGTGCGGGCGCGGGATAACCTGCACGCTGACGATTTCACCGACGCGCTTGGCGGATTCGGCGCCGGCTTCGATGGCGGCCTTGACCGCGGCGACGTCGCCGCGGAAAAACGCAGCCACGTAGCCACTGCCGACGGCCTCATAGCCGGTCATGACGACGTTGGCGGCCTTGAGGGCGGCGTCGGACGCCTCGACGAGAGTGCAAAAGCCTTTGGTTTCAATGATGCCTAATGCGGATTGTGCCATGGGAATAGGGAGTTTGACGGGAGGTTGAGGAAGGAGGGAAGCCACACTCAGGCGAGCCCGAGCTGCTTGAGCAGATCGACATGCGGACGAGCGATGACGTGCGAGCAGACCAGCTCACCGACGCGTTTGGCAGCCTCGGCCCCGGCTTCGACCGAAGCCTTGACGGAACCGACGTCACCTTTGACCACGACGGTGACAAAACCGCCGCCGATTTGAACTGTGCGGACCAGCGAGACGCTTGCCGCCTTGACCATCGCGTCGCTGGCTTCGATGGAGCCGGCGTAGCCGCGGGTTTCTACCAGACCGATGGAATCACTCATTTTGTATTGGGTTTGAGGGTGGAGATATGAACGGGAAAATAAAATCAGGTGAGCAGCTCGACGGGCGTGCCCGGGCCGAGCTCGCAGGCATTGCCCTCGTCGGTGTCGATGTGCACCTCGAGCTTGAACTCGGCGTGGACGCGCACCAGCAGGCGGTCGAAGGTCATGGCGCAGTCGCCGCCAATGCGGAGCCGGACGAAGCCGCCGGCCTTGAGCGAGTAGAAGGCGGCATCCTCCGGACTCATGTGCACATGCGGGGCGGCACGAATGACGCCCTCGGGCAGTTCCAAGAAGCCCGCGGGGCCCATGAGCATACAGCCGGGCGTGCCCTTGATATTGCCGGATGGGCGCACCGGCACATCAAAACCCAGCGCCACAGCATCGGTGCGGGCGAGCTCAACCTGGTTAAGGTCGCGGCAGGGACCAAGAATGCGGAGGTTGGAGATGACGCGGCTGCGCGGACCGATCAGGGTCACGGTCTCCTGCGCGGCGAATTGATCCTTCTGGTAGAGCCACTTCATCGGCGTGAGCTTGTGCCCCTTGCCAAAGAGAGTTTCGACCGCCTGGGGCGTGACGTGACAGTGCCGTGCACTGATGTTCACCACCAAGGGATGGGGCGCCTGCGCGCAGCGGGGCGCGGTCCGGCCGAGCCGCTGATAAAGCGACCGCCGCACGAGGTGCTCGATTTCAGCGCGATGGGGGGCGGAGGGCGGAATCATGGCAGAATGGTTGCGACCAAGGACTTCACGTTGCCACCCGCCAAGCCTGACTGCAAGCCTGTTTTGGGATGTTTTGCTCTAATTCTACCAATATCTATCATTTTGGGGTTTCGCCCGCGCTAAAAAACGTCCCCATTGAGCGCATATATCTGGCGTAATACAGCTCAGAGCAGTGTGTTATCAATCAGACGGATCTCATCCACCCACACGGAGATCGCGAGCATGGTCTTGTCAGGCACGAGTTCGCGCACCGGCTCCATGGTCTGCAGGTCCACCACGGCGATATAGATGATGCGCACGCGCCGGTGCTGGCTCAGGATGTGGGTAGCCTCGGCGATGAGCCGGTCGGGACTGCGCACGCCCGTGTCGAACATTTCCTTCACCCGCTGGAGAGCTTTGCTGAGAGCGAGGGCTTCCTGCCGCTGGCTCGTGGTGAACTCGCGATTGCGCACCCCCGCTGCCAGCCCGTCGGCCTCGCGCACGGTGGGCACCACGATGACCTCGGCGCTGAAATGCAGGTCGGCGGCCATCTTGCGCACGATGGCGGCGCGCTGCGCCGTCTTCTGCCCGAAGTAGGCGAAGTTCGGCTCGATGACATTGAAGAGCTTGGCCATCATCGTGGCCACGCCGCGGAAGTGGGCCGGGCGCGACTGGCCGCAGAGGGGCTTGCTCAACGCCTCCTCGGTCACATAGGTGGAAAAGTTGCGCGGGTAAAACTCCTCCGCCGACGGAGCGAACACCGCCGCCGCGCCACACCGCTCGCACAGGGCCAGGTCCTCCGGCAAGCTGCGCGGGTAATTCGCGATGAGTTCGTTGGGCGCGAACTGCAGCGGGTTCACGATGGTCGAGACAATCACCACATCCGCCCGCGTCACCGCAGCGCGGATGAGCGCCTCCTGCCCGGCGTGCAGGGCGCCCATCGTGGGCACCAGCGCGATCGTTTTGCCCGCGGCGCGCAGCTGTGCCGCGACCGTCCGCATTTCCGCTGTTGTTTTGATCGTTTGCATTTTTGAGGGTAACGAGGTTCGTCCAACGTCGGGCTTGAACAAACCCGACCGGCCGGGTTTGTTCAAGTTTTTCGGCCACCTCGCCCACCATGATCCGCATCAACGAAAACTACACCAAGCTCAAGGCCTCCTATCTTTTTAGCGACATTGCCAAGCGCGTGAACGCCTTCGTCGCCGCCCACCCGGCGAAACCCGTCATCCGCCTCGGCATCGGGGACGTCACCGAGCCGCTGCCTTCCGTGTGCCTCGAGGCGTTCCACGCCGGCGTGGAAGAGATGGGCCACCGCGCCACCTTCAAGGGCTACGGCCCCGAGCAGGGCTACGCCTTCCTCCGCGAGGCCATTGCGCAGCATGACTACGCCGCGCGCGGGTGCAAAATCGACGCCGACGAAATCTTCGTTTCGGACGGCTCGAAGTGCGACTGCGGCAACATCCAGGAGATCTTCGGCACCGACATCCGCCTCGCCATTCCCGATCCGGTCTATCCCGTCTACGTGGACACCAACGTCATGGCCGGCCGCACGGGAGCCAACACCAACGGCCGCTATGAGGGTGTCACCTATCTCGAGAGCACGCCGGCCAACGGCTACGTGCCGGCCATCCCGTCCGTCGCCACCGACCTCATCTACCTCTGTTTCCCCAACAATCCGACCGGCGCGGTCGCCACCAGGGCCCAACTCGCCGCATGGGTCGCCTACGCGAAGGCCAACCGGGCCATCATCCTCTTCGACTCCGCTTACGAGGCCTACATCCGCGACCCGCAGATCCCCCACTCCATCTACGAGATATCAGGCGCACGCGATGTCGCCATCGAGTTCCGCAGCTATTCGAAGACGGCCGGCTTCACCGGCACGCGCTGCGCCTACACCGTCGTGCCGAAATCGCTGCAGGCCTGGGATGCCGCCGGCAACGCCCACTCTGTGCACGCGCTCTGGAACCGCCGCCACACGACCAAGTTCAACGGCGCCTCCTACCCCGTCCAAAAAGCCGCCGCCGCCATCTATACCGATGCCGGCAAGCAGCAGGTGCGCGCGATGACCGATTTTTATCTGGGCAACGCGAAGCTCATCCGCGAGGCGATGGGCCGGCTCAACCTGCCCTGCGTCGGTGGCGACAACGCCCCCTATATCTGGATCAACACCGGCCGCGACTCGTGGGAATTTTTCGACCAGATGCTCAACACCGCCCAAGTCGTTTGCACCCCCGGGGCGGGTTTCGGCCGGTGCGGCGAGGGCCACGTGCGCATCAGTGCGTTCAATTCGCGGGATAACGTGGTCGCCGCCCTCGAGCGCATCGCCCGGGCGTTGAAGTAGGCGCCTGCGACTCCCACCGATCCTGCACGGGCGGCGGGTAAGCGCCGCCCCTTATTTTTTATCCGGCAGCGCGGCGAGCAGGTCGTCGCAAAGTGCGGCCACGCCACCGCTGAGCGCACCAGCCAAAGCCGCGTAATCCTTGCCGTCCCACGCCCCGTCCGGTGCCTGGAATACCTTCCGGGCCACGACTTTGGCGTCATCGCCCCCGGTGGTGATCTCCACGGCCGCCGCAAAAAGAGCTACCGTGCGACCATCCTTCACTCCCTCGCAGCGGATGATATTCAGGGCGATGTCGTAATCGTGCTCCTGGTCAAACGGGAAGGGAGCAGTAAAGACCCGGCCAACGGCGGGACCGGCCAACAGCCGCGCCTGCACGATCCGGGCGATCCCCGCTTCCAGCGGCTCGGCCCAGCGGCTGTAATCGTCGTAGACGAGTTCGTTCGCATCGCGCCGGACCGCGATCTCCGGTTTGCGCAGGTAGGGCGCGACTTCCACGGCTTTCAGGCCGATCCGCAGGGTGCCGCCGCCCTGCCGCATCTCCTCCGCCTGCAGACCGGGTCCGGTCAGGACATAGTAACGGGTCGAGTTCGCCGACGGCACTGGGAAGATCGAGCAACCGGTGACACCGAGCAGCAAGCCGGCGAGCAGCCAGCCGGTCCGGCGGGCGAGGGTTCCAGGAAGGTGGTCTTGCATGGGCGAGGAGGGGATCATTCCGGCCGTGGCCGGCCGGCGAGCAGGGCTTGCGGGTTGCGTTCGAGGAAGTCGGCGAGGCGTTGCACCGCCTCCGCTGCTTCCGCCAGGCGCGTGAAGGCCTGGTTGGCGCCGTCGCCCAGATTCTGCTGGGCATTGATGAAACGGCGCAGCGTGACCGCCGTGGTGTTGAACGAGGCGAGGGCCTTTTGCGCTTCCGCAAGGGTCTCGCCCAGTTTCTCGCCCGCCGGATCAATCTGTTTGTCGAGACGGGCCAGCACACCACGCAGGTCGGTGACAGCACCGTTCATGTTGGTGAGCGTGGTCTTGAGCTCGGGGTCCGTGGCGAGGGTGTTGACCGACTGGGCCGCCTTCGTCCACTGGGCGATGAGGTCCTTGACGTCGAGGATGTTCACCTGCCGCCGCGTGTCCGCCAGCAGCAGCTTCAGTTCCTTGGAAATGCCGACGAAATCGACCTTGCGCACACCCGCCAGAATTTCCGTCAGGCTCGCCTGGAACTCCGAAATGGCCGAGGGGACCGCCGGCACGACCGCGTATTTCAATTCGGTGGTGCGGGTCGGGTCGGGGTATTCCTTCGGGTCGAGAAAATCGAGTTCGACGAAGAGCAGGCCGGTGGCGAGACCGATGACACCAAGTTGCGCGCGCAGACCCCGGTCGATGAGGCCCTGCAATGCCGTCCGATTGGAGACGTCGATGGCCACGCCGCTGCCATCAGCCACCACGCTGCGGTTGAACTCGCACAAGACCATCACGACCGACTGCTTGGCCGCCTCGTCGAAGCGCACGTTGAGGTCCACCACGCGGCCAACGCGCACCCCGCGGAGCTTGACGGGCGAACCGAGGTCGAGCCCGTGGATGGACTCGTTGAAATACACCGTGAAGCGCTGGGGCTTGGAGAACAGGTTGATGCTGCCGAAAGACAGCAGGGCGGTGATGCCAAGCGCGAAAGCACCGATCACAAACACACCGACCACCGCGGGACTGACCTTGGTTTTCATCGAAATACAGGGGCCGAGTTGAACGCAGGCGGAAGGACAACGCAATCCTGCGGCGCGGCGTGACTGGGAAAATAGGCGGGCATGGCGGGGTCAGGCCGGGGGCGGACGGTCGCCGCGGTAGAGAAACCCGGTCACCCGCGGGTCGCGGCTGCCCGCCGCCAGTTCCCGCGGCGTGCCCTCGGCGATGATGCCCTGTTGCTGCTTGTCGAGCATGATGACCCGGTCCGCGATGCTGAAGATGGACGCCAGTTCATGCGACACCACCACGAGGGTGGTGCCGAACATCTCGCGGATCTCGAGCACGAGGTCGTCGAGCTTGCGCGAGGTGATGGGATCGAGCCCCGCGGAGGGCTCATCGAGAAACACGATGGCCGGGTCGAGCGCCAGGGCCCGGGCCAGGCCGGCGCGCTTCTTCATGCCGCCGCTGATCTCGGACGGGTAGTAGTCCTCGAAGCCCGTCAGGCCGACCTGGGCGAGCTTGAGCGTGGCGATCTCCTCGATCTCACGCTTGTTGAGGCCGGTGTATTCCTCCAAGGGCAGCGCCACGTTCTCGCGCAGGGTGAGCGAACTCCACAGCGCTGCGCTCTGGTAGAGCACGCCGAAGGTTTTCAACAAGCCGCGCCGCGTCGTGGCGTCGGCGTGGTTGAAGGGGGCGCCAAAGAAACGCACCGCGCCCGCGGTCGGCTGGTGGATGCCGATGAGGTGGCGCAGCAGCGTGCTCTTGCCGCAACCCGAACCGCCGATGATGAAAAATATCTCCCCCGGCGGCACCTGGAACGTGATGTCCTTGAGCACGACCTGACCCGCGTAGCCGCAGGTGACGGCTTCAACTTCGACGGCGGCGGGCGGGCGGGGAGCGGTCATGCGGGTGCGTCAGATGCCGAGAATGTCGAAGATCACCGCGTAGATGGCATCGGCCACGATGATAAAGACGATGGCGGTGACGACGGCGGAGGTGGCCGCCCGGCCCACGCCGGCCGCGCTTCGCTCCGCCTGCAGGCCGCGGAGGCAACCCGCCAGCCCCACGATGGCCCCGAAGGTGACGGCCTTGATGAGGCCCGAAGCCACGTCCGACAAATCCACGATGGTGAGCATCTCGACCCAGTAGGCCGTCGGCGAAATCTCCAGCACCATCGCCGCGACGGTCATGCCGCCCGCGATGCCAAGGCAGTTGGCGTAAAGCGAGAGCAGCGGCATCATCAGGCCAAGCGCGAGGAGGCGCGGCGCGACGAGGAAATCCACCGGCGAAATGCCCAGCGACTCGAGGGCGTCGATCTCCTCGTTGGCCTTCATGTTGCCCAGATGCGCCGAAAAGGCCGCCCCGGTGCGGCCGGCGAGCACGATGGCGGTCATCAACGCCCCCATTTCGCGCACCATCGACAGGCCCACGAGATCCGCCACGTAGATGTCGCCGCCATACTGGCGCAGCACCAGCGCCCCGGTGTAGGCCAGCGTCAGTCCCACGAGGAAGCTGATGAGACTCACGATGGGCAGCGCCATGGCGCCGCACTGCTGCATCTCATGCAGGCAGTCGCGCCAGCGGAATTTGTGCGGCTGTTGCGCCAGCTTGACGAGGCTGAGGGTGCATTCACCCACGAAGTGCGAGATGTCACTGCCCTTCTGCCACACCTCCATCGTCGCCCGGCCCACCGCGGTGATGAAGTTCTCCGTGCGGTCGAAGGGCACGCTCGTCTCATGCGAACGGGAGAGCTGCGCCAGCAGTGCCGTCAGCTTTTCGGGCAGCGCCTCGGTGTCGCAATGGGCGCCCGCCATCCGGCACCACTGCTGCATCTCGAACAGGAACAGCAGCAGGGAGCTGTCCCACTTCTCCACCTGGTCCACCGACACCCGCACCCACCGCGGCGAGCGCCCGGCCAGCACCGCCGTCCAGCCCGGCCGCGTTTCCGTGATGTGCCACCGGCCCGCCAAGGCCACCTCCAGCACTTCGCCCGCGGCCTCGGCCGAAACTCTGGCGGAATTGGTGGCAGGTGCGGCGGACATGCGCCTCGTGTGTAACGGCCTGGCCGCAAAGCAAAACCTTAAAATAGATCGGGATTGGCTGCCAGTCGGGAAGCCAGGTGCCAATATCGGGCAGCATCAATGGGGAACGCAGGAACACGGGAACGGCAGCAAAGGCTAGGGGCCCGTTCCACTCTCCCAGTTTTCCATAGATAAAAATAAACGTGTTTTTCCCGCCGCCCGGCGGCAAGGTGTGCCGCCATGCCTTTTCAGACCGTTCTGCTCGACCTCGACGGCACCATCGTGGATGCGTTCACCACCATCCACCGCAGCTACGTGCACACCCTGCCGCAATTCGGGCGGCCGGCCCCGACGCTGGCCGCCGTGCGCGCCGCGGTCGGCGGCGGACTGGCGAATGCCATGGGCCACTTCCTGCCGCCCGAACTCATCCCGGCGGCCATGACGGTCCATCTCGCCTACTCGCAGCAGATCCTGCTGGAGGATGTGAAACTGCTGCCCGGTGCGTTGGAGTTGGTGCAGGCCCTGCATGCCCGGGGGGTCACGCTGGCGGTTTTCACGAACAAGCACGGCGACGCCTCCCGCCGCGTCTGCGCCCACCTCGGGCTTGGGCCCTTTCTGGCCGGCATCTTCGCTGCGGGCGACACCCCCTGGTTCAAGCCCCAGCCCGAGTTTGCCGCCCACGTGCTCGCCACACTCAAAGCCGCACCCGCCTCGACCCTGCTCATTGGCGACTCACCTTTTGACGTGCAGGCCGCGCACAATGGCGGCTTCGCCTGCTGGTGCGTGACCACCGGCACGCACACGGCGGAGCAACTCGCCGCCGCCGGCGCCGAACATGTCTTCGCCCATCTGGATGATTTGGGCACTGACCTGCTTTCAGCAATCCGGTGAAATTTGCTTAACCAGCTGACGCCACGGAGTGGCCGGGATTGATCCTGCGCAGAGAAGCAACTTGGCGCGACGGGGTGACAGGGTGTAACGGTGGTCAACCCACCACCAGCATCTCCCGGATGGCGGCAAAGATTTTCTCCTCCGTGCCGGATTCATAAGGGCCGGATTTGCCGGTATACTGGATGTGGCCGAGAACCTCGTAGCCCCCCTCCGGCAACTGCCGTTCCGCGGGCAGATAGCCCGCCATCTCGCTGATGTAACCCACCGGCCAGGCCTGGCCGAAATCGCGGCCGAGTTCCCTGACCACGCGGAGCCCGTATTCCGCCGTCATCTCACCCGCCATCCCGACCAGCACCAGCGAACGGCCGAATTGCACGGTGTGCAATTCGAACGCTACCGCCGTCTCCGGCCGTTGCCCCTGATCTAGGATCGCCACGTGGTCGCGCGCCCAACGGTCAAAATACACATTGTCCGAACCGATCCAGGCCGCGTAATCCGCCCGGGGCAGGACGGTGGTATGCAGTTCCACTTTGCGCACAAGGGCGGTCAGTGGTCCGGCCACTTGCCGCCAGGGGCCGTGCTGGATTTCGCGGATCACGGCCTCGGCCAGCTGACGGCCGAAAGCCTGGATTTCGGGCAAAGGGCACTGGGGGAAACCGTCCTGGGCCGGATCCGGCTTGAATGGTTTCTGGTCGCCCGCGCAGCCGAGCAGAAAAGCCGCCGTGCAACCGAGCTGCTGCTCAAGTTCCTGCACGGCAAATCCGGGGTAGTCGCCCCCGATCTGCCGCAGGTACGGACCCCCGGAGGTTGGGTGCGCCGCATAGCTGAAGAGCACATGGACCAGTTTCCCGTTTTCATCCGCGCACCGCAGCATCGGCACCGTGTGATCGTGGGGCGCCTCCAGCGTCGGTTTCCACTCGACGCCCCCCTTTCCGTCGGGACGGCGGCGGGAATGGGCCATCCCGCACCAGCCCAGCGAACTGCTGAGCGTCACCGGCCGCCGGTTCGCCATCGCCGTCGCGGCAGCGCCAGCCATTCCGGCCACCGCGGCCGCGATGAACGGAACGTCAATGTCCGCCAGGCAATCCGCCAGCACCCCACCCTTCCCGACCGCCGGGCCATAATGCGTGTGGGTGGCGCCCAATACGATATGATCGGGCGGCACGCCTGTAGCCGCCTGAATCAAGGCCCGCAATCTGTCCGCAGTATCGCAAAAACCCAGCCACTCGAGGCTCACGATGATGACCGTTTGGTCCGTCGCCCGGTCGGTGAGCGCGGTGACAATCGCCCGCAGCGGCAGATAGACCCCTGTGGAATTCTCCGTGCGGGCTGCAAATCCGGCGAGTTTCGAGCCAACCGGCGGTGTGACATCGACGCTGGCCACTCCCGCCAGATAGGGACAAGCGGTAATGGTGCTCATGATGGATTGATGTTAGCTCGGGACGAATGGCATGCTAGTCGGAATTATGATGCATGACCCGCTTGAACAGTCGTCCATGATGGACGCCGGTGTGGGTGCACATGTAACGCACAACGCCGTTGAGCACGGTAACAGTTTAATCTGCTGTTGGGGGTAGGCCGCCTGCTCGCAGGCGCTCCATGGTTTCAGCGCAAGCCAGCTCGCTGCCTACGTGCAGCAGCCGCGTCTGCCTAAACCGAAAATGCCCTAGCCTTGCGCCGCGGGCACGAGCACCTTGCGGGCGGGAAAATCGAGATCGAACGGCTCGTCGGCCGCCGGGGCGTGGTAGGTGCTGATGATGGCGTAGCGGTCCTTGCCGGCGGTGTTGCGCGTGGAGCCGTGCACGAGGCGGTCGGAGAAGATGATGGCGGTGCCGCGTTGGATGGCACAGGTGACCACATCGCCCTCGCGCCAGTCACCGCCGTTGATCTCGTATTGGAAATCGCCGCTAGGCAGGCCCATCTTGACCATGCGCCAGTCCTTTTTGTGACTGCCGGGCACCACCGTCAGCGTGCCGTTCTCCGCCGTCGCGTCATCGAGCGGGATCCACACGGAGAGTTTCGGCCGGGTGTTGCGCCAGTAGAAACAGTCGATGTGCCACGGCGTCGGGAAGGTCTTGTCCGGCGCCTTGTAGACAATCTTGTCGCTCAAAAACATCACCCCCTGCGGCATGACCGGCTTCAGGATTGCCACCACCCGGGGATCCTCCGCCAACGCCCGGAAGGCCGGGCTCACGACGGCGACGTGCACGTAGACCGAGGCGCCGGGTTTGGCGTGGTGATCGAGCACCTGCCGCGCCTCGACCTTGAGCCGGTCGCATTCCGCGCCACTGAGCAGGTCGGGGATGACAACAAACCCGTCTTGGGCGTAACGGGCGGCGAGACTGGCGGCGGAATTTTTATTCATGGGGTGGCAAAAGGACCGGTGCCACCACTGATTCGCGGTCAGGCGGCCCAAGTCAATGCCACCGGTCGCGACGGCCCGGAGTATTAGGGTGTGTTTTCACCTCAAGGATTCTGTAGACAGCGAGCTTACTCGTGCTCAGCCGCGCCCGCCAGCGGGCGGCCTCCCGAAACAAGCATAGACCTGATGGGTGTTTGAAAACACACCCCGGTCCAGATTGGACTTTATTCCCGGCGCTGATTCGCCAGCCTCAGCCCCCCAGTTCGCCCACCCCTGCCCCGATGACGCTGACCCCTCTCGACTGGCTGATTATCCTCCTCTACCTCGCCGGCTGCCTGGTCGCCGGCCTCTGGATGCGCCGCTACGTGCGCGGCGTGGAGGATTTTGCCGTCGCCGGCCGCGAGATGGACGTGAACCTCGGCATCGCCTCACTCGCCGCCACGGAGCTCGGGCTCGTGACCATCATGTATACGGCGCAACTCGGCTTCGAAAAGGGTCTCGCCGGCGCCAGCATCGGCGTGCTGATGGCCCTCGCCTTCTGGGCGGTGGGGCGCACCGGTTTCATCATCGCCCCGTTGCGCACCGCCGGGGTGATGACCATCCCGGAGCTGTTTGAAAAACGCTTCAACGTCCGCGTGCGCTGGCTGGCGGGGCTTTTCGTCGTGCTCGGCGGCTTGCTCAACATGGGCATTTTCCTGCGGCTCGGCGGCGAATTCCTCGTCTGGTCCACCGGCCTGCCGCCTGCGTGGCTCGAGTGGGTGATGACCCTGCTCCTCGGACTCGTCCTGCTCTACACCGCCCTCGGCGGCATGCTTTCCGTGCTGGTGACCGATTACCTGCAGTTTCTCGTCATGGGCGTGGGCATCGTCATCACGTCCGTGCTCGTGCTCATCAACGTCGGCGGTCTCGACCTTGTCACCTCGCTGCAGGCGGCGTGGGCGGGCCGGGCGGGCATGCCGCTCAACGCCCATCCGTTCAACCCGTTTCACAGCTCGAGCCTCGGCTGGGGCTACCTGCTCTGGATGCTGGTGCTGCAGATCGCCGCAGCCACCACATGGCAGACCGTCATCAGCCGCGTGCTGGCGGCCAAGGATGCGGACACCGCCAAACGCATGTATCGGCGCACCGCGTTCTATTTCGTCGGCCGTTTCCTGCTGCCGGGACTCTGGGGCGCGGCGGCCTTCGTCCATTTCGCGAAACAGGGCGGCCTGCCCGAGGGCATCACCTCGCTCACCGCGATGCCGCATTACCTCAGCACGCTGCTGCCCGTCGGCCTCATCGGCCTCGTCATCGCCGCCATGCTCGCCGCGGAAATGTCCACCGACAGCGGCTACCTGCTCACCTGGGCCACGGTCATCTACAACGACCTCATCACCCCGTGCCTGCGGACCCCCCTCTCGCCCAGGGCTCGCCTGCTGCTCACGCGCCTGCTCGTGCTCGGCATCGGCGTCTTCCTGCTCTTCTACGGCCTCTGGTATGAACTGCCCGGCAATGCGTGGGACTATCTCGCCGTCACGGGCAACATCTACCTTGCCAGTGTCTTCACCCTGCTCGTCGGCGGTCTCTACTGGCCGCGCGCCAATGCCCGCGGGGCCTATGCCGCGCTCATCATGGGCGCCATCGGCCCCCTCACGTTCCTGTTCATCGGGAAAAAATACGCCATCCCGCCCGAGGTGGCCGGCGCCGCGGCCTTTGGGCTCGCCGCCCTCGGCCTGATCGCCGGCTCGCTCCTCTCCCCCCGCCCGCCCCGGCAAAATTGAGCCCATGAAAAATCCCTTCGTCATTTTTTGGGCCCTGCTCGTCGTCAGCTCCATCGCGTGGTATGGCTTCCTCGTGTTCTACGTCGGCCTCAAGGCCGGCCGCGAAATCCTCGCCCTGATCGCCTCGCTCCAGGCCGGGCAGGAGCGCGACGCACCGCCCTGAGGCGCCGGCCGTCAGGTCAGCAACCGCACCGCATACGAGGCCAGCCAGTGCTCGCCGAGATAGTTGCCGCTGGCGACCCAGCTCAGGCCCGCCGCCGAGTGGCGGTCGGCGGCCGCCTGCAGCAGCGCCTGCGCCGGGTCGGTTGGCGGCAGACTCCCCGCGATGCCTTGCAGCATCCAGGCCCGGCTCAGGTTCAGGCCTTCGAGCAGCACAAAATTCGCGTCGCGCCGATCCCCGGCCATCACCGGCATGAGCAACACGGGCGGCACGACGGGCAGGAACCGTCCCCACCAGGCCGCAAATTCCTCCCGCGGGAGCACGCGACGCATCAGGTCCGCCTCGGCCAGGGCCGGCGAAAGGAAATCCGAGCCACCCGCCTCCCAGCTGGCGGGCACCGCTGCATCCGGTCCGAACCATTCGCGACTGCGCATCGTGATCGCGTGTTCCAGCTCCCGGTTCCGCACCGCCCGCGCATAGTCCAGCATCAGCGTCAGGGCAAAGGCGGTGTTGCCGTGGCTGCCCTTGCGCACGGGCCGGCCCAGCCGCGGCAGCCAGGCCAGCACGCTGCCGCCGATGAATTTCTCCAGCGGCCGCACGGCCACCGCCCAGCGGCGCGATGCGTCGTCGCGCCCCGCCCGGAGTTCGGCGGCCAGCATGAGCAGCCACGCCCAACCGTAGGGCCGCTCAAAGGTCCCGCGGCCAGGCGCCTGAAAATAGGTGAGCTCCGTCGCCAGATTCTCCGGCGTAAGATGCCGGTCCAGCACCGCGTCCAGGGCCCGTGCCACGGGCAGTCGGGGAAAAAGCCGGCGCAACCGGGCCAGCATCCAGTGGGTGTGCACGGCCGAGTGCCAGGTATAACAGCCAAAGAAGGCCGGGTGCCGCACCCGCGGGAAAAGCATGTCGGCGGGACCGTTGGCCAGATGCTGGCAGTAATGCGGCCATTCCCGCCCAATCCCGGCGCGCCCGATCCGGGCATATTGCAGGGCGCGGTGACGCGTCAGAACGAGAGCCGGCGGTTTCATGAATGGAAAATCACCCCGGCAGCCGGGATCGAGATCACTGCCGTGATCGCGAGTAGGCTGATCGGCTGCTGGGTGATGGGAGCGGGGGCGTCCATAAAAAGCAGCGTGGTGGCCCTCAGCCCCGCGTCAAACAGACAAGCGCCAGCGCCACAGCCCCGGGCAGGGCCTGCACCCAAAGAATCTTCCGGTTCGCCGTCGCCGCGCCGAAAATCCCGGCGACGATCACGCAGCCGAGGAAAAATATCTTGGGCCCATCACCGGCCGCGCCCGCCAGCAGGCCCCAGCCCAGCCCCGCCGCGAGAAAGCCATTGTAGAGTCCCTGGTTGGCCGCGAGGGACTTGGTCATCTCGGCCCGCTCCGGGGTCAGACCGAAGGCCCGCCGGCCATACGGTTTGGTCCAGAGAAACATTTCCAGCACGAGAAACCAGAGGTGGAGCAACGCCACCAGGCCGACCAGCCCGTCCGCGAGTAGTTTCATATCCGCACTCAAACGCGGCCGCCGGCCGGCACGCAACGCGCAATCACCCGGACTGGGAATGATCCGCCGCCCTGCAGGCAGCCGCGTTGGCGGCCACCGGCCGCCAGCGTGGTTTTTCGCGCCACGCTTTCCCTGCGTTCAAGCGCGGCTACAAAACCGGCCGCCGCGCGATCACCAGGCTCGCCGTCATGTCCTGTACGATTTTCCCGTGCTGGTTTAGCGTGCGGCAGTGCAACTGGATCGTCCCGCGGTCCGGGCGGTGCGGCACCGGCCGCCGCTCCGTCACCTTCATCACCACGCGGAGCCGGTCGCCCGGCAGCACCGGCCGCGGCCAGCGCAACGCCTCGACACCCTGCCCGATCACCCCGCCGTCCAGTTGCATGTCGCCCAGCACCATCAGGCGCATGCTGACCGCGGCCGTGTGCCAACCGCTCGCCACCAGTTGCCCGAAGAGCGTGCCCGCCGCCGCCGCCGCATCCGTGTGAAAGGGCTGCGGATCATACTGCCGGCCAAAGGCAATGATCTCCGTCTCGGTCATGGCGTGCTCGGCGGTGTGGAAACGGTCCCCGACTTTGACGTCCTCGAAATAGCGCATGGTTTCAGGCTGGCAGCAGCGCGAGGAGGTGCAACCCGGCACCGGTCAAAAACAACAGGCTGAAAAGCAGGTTCGTGGTGCGCGGCAGCGGGGCCCAGAAGACCGGCTGCAGCGCGGCCCGCAACAACCAGAAACCGGCCATCACCCCCAACAGGACCCGGCCCAGCGGGGTTTCCCCCGCCTCCCGGGCCCATCCCACCTGCAAGGCTGCCACCGCCAGGAACACGAAGGTCAGCATGATATTCAGCACCGGCAGGACGCCGCGGTTCACGGGCTGCAGTTTCGGCAGTTCCTCCCGCCAGCGGAAAAGCCGCCAGAAGCCCAGATGGAAACCCGCCAGCGCCATATTATATGCGGCGGCGGCGTAGACCCAAAACTGGGATTTCATGTCGGCACGCTGCCCGTCCCCGGGCGCGGCGGCAAGCCGTGTTCCGCGCTTCCACTTTCTGCCATCCCCGCTTATCCCTCCTATCCGTGGCTCCCCCCGCACCCAGTTCCCTGACCGGCGTCCTCGAGCGCATCATCTTTTTCAACGAGGAAAACCACTACACCATCGCCGAGTTCCGCCCCGATGCCGCCGGCGCGAAGG
>CAJBES010000054.1 GCA_903952145.1 uncultured Opitutaceae bacterium
CCAATCCATTTTGCGCCTTGCCAGTCTTCCTGTTTGAGGACCCCCATGGTCCAGCGCGCTTCGGGACTCCATTCCGACACTTTTCCGTTCTGATCCCACGTCCGCACCTTCCACCAGCAGGCCTGATTCGACGTGAGGGGTTTTCCGCCGTAGGAAATCTGGCTCATTTGATCGGAGGAAACCTTGCCCGAAGCCCATAAATCCCCCTTGTTCTCGGCCAGCAAGGTGGGGGCGGAGGCAACGATCACTTCATAGGCACTCTGGCTGATTCCACGCTCGGAGGAGGTATTGTTTTTATACTTCCATTCGAGGCGTGGGTTGGCGGAGTCGATTCCGAGCGGATCTGTGCGGTATTCGCAGCGCAGATTCGTCACCTCCACGGCGTGGATGGCGATGGGAATGATTGATGATAGCGCAAGAATGACCATGGGGATGGCCGTGAGGCAACGGAAGTTCTGGATCATTTCTGGGTTCCTTTCAATGGTGCAGACGTCGGTGAGCAGCGCTCCTACCGTCGGAAGCGTAAAAACTCGTAGTTTTGTACGTATATTTGCATGGGGGTTCACTTCGCTGCGGCAACCGTGGCGAGTAGGGCGAGCAGCGCCTTTTCGTTACGCTGGGTGGCGAGATCTTCGTGGCTGTGGGCGAGGAGCAGATAGGTCCGCCCGTTCACCGTGAACAGCCCGGCAAACCCAGCTGAGTTGAACCCGTCGGACACCGCGCAGGCGAACAGGCCAAGCTGTTTGCCCGGCGACCCGGCGACCGTCAGGGGCTTTTCGCCGGTGATGCGCACGGTGATCAAATCCTTGGCCAGCAGACGTTCCAGGCCGGCGGTCGCCTGGGCGATGGTGGTGCCCGCCGGCAGCACGCGCAGGTCGACCGTCAGGCCGGCTTCGGGCGCGACGATGATGACGCGGCCGTCGCTCGGTTGGCCTTGCCAGCCGGGGGGCAGCGTGGCGGTGAGCAGCGGCTTGCCAGCTTGGGTCAAGGTTACGGTTTGTGCAGGCGTGGTGGCGGTGGTGGTGGCTGCCGGCGCGGATGTGGGCTCGGCGTTTTTCTTCAGCGCTTCGGCCGGGTATGGCAGGGGATCTTCGATCGCGGTGAACCCCACCGGGGCCGGTGTCCAGGTGCCGGCGACGCCTTGCAGCGTGGCGCTGACCGGCTTCAGTCCGGGCGTGGTGGCGGTGACGGTGATGGTCCCAGGACCGGTGGCGCGGACCAGGGCAAGGAGGCGGCCGCCGAGGGCACGCAGGGTCGGGCCGGCGAAACGCTCGTGGCATTGGAGGTCGCCGTTGTCCACGCAGACCAGGCGGCCGGGGCCGGTGACAATCACGGTCACCGGCAGGGTGGCGGTGGGCACGCGGGTACCGGCGTCATCGGTCACCGTGATCGGGCAAAACACCACGTCGTCCCAACTGGTGGTGGCGGTGGGGCGGTCGGGGCTTAGGGTGAGGCGGCTGGCGGGACCGGCGGTCACCAGGCGGTCACTACACACCGGTTTGCCGTCGCGCCGGCCGATCACTTCCAGCGTGCCGGGGGTGGCGGGTACGCCGGTGTTGAGGTCCCGCGAGGCGGCCGAAACCGGTCTGACGCCGAGGGATTTCCCATTGAGGCGCAGTTCGACCTCGGGGCAGTGGGTCATCAGGTAAATGCCGGTGGTAGTTTCGCCGGCGGGCAGGTTCCAATCGGCCACGCGGCTTTTTTTACCGTCGGGATCCTTTTGTACGCGGAACAGGGCAACGCGGGGACGCGGCGACCAGCAGAGCGCCTGCTCGGTGGCCACCGGGTAGGGCACGCCGCAGCGGTCAAACAGGCCGAAATCCCGGGAGATAAACGGCCAGCCAGGGCATTCGCCGAGGTAATCGAACCCGGTCCAGATGAACTGGCCGGCTTGGGCCGGAGATTGGATCAGTTTCCACGACCCACTCCCCTTGCGGGTCTCGGCACCGAGAATCTTGATCGACGGATCGGCCTGCCGGCACTGGTCGGCATAGCCCTCGGCGTAGTTAAAACCGGCCACGTCCATCAGCTTGGCGAACCCGCTTTCCAGGACCTGATACTTGGCCGGCAGGTTGCAGCCGACGGTGACCGGGCGGGACGGATCGAGCTCGTGGAAAACCGCCGCCAGTTCGCTGTAGATGCGTTTGCTGCCGGCCTGGTTGTCGGATGTGGTGAACTCGCGCATCTCGTTGCCGGCGCTCCAGATGATGATGCTCGGGTGGTTGCGGTCGCGGAGCACATAGTCGGTCAGGTCGCGTTTCCACCATTCTTTGAAAAACCTGGAGAAATCTCCCTTGGTTTTGCCTTTTTCCCAGGTGTCGAAATACTCGCCCATCACCAAAAAGCCGAGCTGGTCGCAGAGGTCGAGGAACTCCGGGGCAACGCCGGTGTGGCTGGTGCGGATGGCGTTGCAGCCGATGGCCTTGAGCTGGAGCAGGCGGCGCTCCCAGATGCTCAGCGGCACGGCGGTGCCGACCCCGCCGCCGTCCTGGTGGAGGCAGACCCCGCGCAGTTTGACGTTGTGGCCGTTGATCCAGAAACCGGTCGCGGCCTCGAAACGAAACTCGCGGATTCCGAAGCGCAGCATCTTGCGATCTTGCAGGCCGGCGGGGGTCGTCACCTCGGTGACCAACGTGTAAAGCGACGGTGTTTCCGGCGACCAGCGGCTGGGGCGGGTGAGCGGCGGGAGGGCGATGACCGGCAGGCGGTTTTCACCGGGGGCGAGGGTGGCCGGGGTGGCGGTGCGGCTGAGCTCGCGGCCGTCGGGGGCGCGCACGATCACGGTGAGGGTGGCCGGCTGGGCGGCGAGGCGGTCGTTGACCACCCGGGCTTGCACAGTGACCTCGGCGCGCTCGGCGGTGGCCACCGGGGTGAGTACCTGCAGACCGTCGAAGGCGAGGTGCACGGGATTAAACACCACCAGGCGCACCTGGCGGTTGATGCCCGAACCGGTATACCAGCGGTGGGCAGGCTCGACCGAGTTGTCAACTTTCACAGCGATGAGGTTGTCGCCGTCCATCAGCGCCGGGGTCAGGTCGTAGCGGAAGGTGCTGTGGCCGCTGGGGCGGAAACCGAGGGAGCGGCCATTGCAAAACACCTCGCTCTTGAGCATGACACCGTCGAACTCGATCCACACCGCCTTGCCGCGCAGTTCGGGGGTTAGGCGCAAGGTGGTGCGGTACCAGCCGAGGCCGTTGGGGAAAAATCCGCCGGGGCAGCCACTGGGGTTTTTCTCGGCCACCGGGCCGGCGATCGACCAATCGTGGGGGACGCTGACCGGTTGCCAGGTGCTGTCGGCCACAGTTTTGTCCTCGGCCCCGGGCGCGTCGCCGAGGTGGAAGCGCCAGCCCTCGGCCAGGGGGAGTTCCTGGAGGTGGCCGTTGAACCGGGGTTCCGCAGCGGGGGTGGCGGGGGCAGCGGGGTCAGCTGCCTGGAGATTGCCCCCCAGAACCAAGGTCAGGACCAAGGTGCAGAGGGTGGGAAGTAGCGCGAGGCCTTCTGATTTGGCCGTTAGGATCAACTGACTGGCTTGGCGTTTGGCGGGTGTTTGGAGGCGTATGCACTCCTCGGCAGGCAATGAGTATCTCATGGTCTAATCCTTGTTCTGAATAGTTTTTTGAAACCTTGAATTGAACCTGAAAAACGAAGTTGCACTTCATTTTCAGGAG
>CAJBES010000055.1 GCA_903952145.1 uncultured Opitutaceae bacterium
CGCCGTGATGACGGCAGCGATAGTAACCGCGATGAAAGCGGGCGGGCTGGTGCCGGCCACGTCAGGGCGGAATGCAGCACTGGGTGTGTTGGTGGCGCAGACGGGCCCGGAACGAGTCGGCGTCAAAGCCCTTGTCGGCCACCAGCCGCTGCTGCCGCACGGTGGGCCGCAGAGGCTCCACCGCGTGCAGGTCGTGCTGCGGTCCTGGGGCCAGCCAGACGGCCACGGCCCGGCCGTGCCGGTCCGCGACCGGCCGCCAGCTTGGTGTTGAGCCCACCCTTGGTGCGGCCGATCGCCTGCGCAGCTTGGCCACCCGGCGGATTGGCCCCGGCCTGATGCAACTTGATGTGCGAGCAGTCCAAGTGCCGCAGGGCGCCCTGCGCCCGCCGGGCCAGGCGTTGCCGCAGTCGCGGCCACAAGCCACTGGCGCACCAGCGACGCCAGCGCGTGTAGATCGAACCCCACGGTCCATAGCGCTCCGGCACATCGCACCAGGGGCAACCCGGTGCGCAGCACCTGCCAAATCGCCGTTACCACGATCCGGTCAGCTTTGGGCGGTCGACCGCCCAAAGCTGCCACCTGCGCGTTTTCGCCCGCGCACGGTTAATATTTTTAGCCGCTGCCACAGCGACTCAGGCAACGTGCATCGATCGTATGTTGGCATGTCCGCGCCTGCGACTCACCGCGCAATCCACAGTTCCACACGGTTTCAATACACGCCCTCGAGGAAGTTGGTATCAGGCGTTCACTGAATCGCAATCGCGAACACGGGCTTGAGAGTTAGACCAAAGGCAGGGCGGGTCTGGCGTCCGGTCGCGTGGCGCAATATTCCGCCTTTTCCGCACTGGCCTTGGCAAACGTCCCGGCATCTGCATGGTAGCTGCCATGTTTGTCGATGAGTGCACAGTCAAATTGGCTGCCGGTGACGGCGGGCGCGGTTGCGTGAGCTTCCGCCGCGAGAAATATGAGCCTTGGGGTGGCCCCAATGGCGGTGACGGCGGCCGTGGGGGCGACGTCGTCCTCGTGGGCGACCACGACACCAACAACCTCGTCGATTACAAATACCAGCCGCACTGGCGCGCCGAACGTGGCGAGCACGGCCTCGGCTCGGACCAGCATGGTCGTGATGGCGGGTCCTGTCGGCTCCGTCTGCCACTGGGCACGGTCGTGATCGATGAGGGCACCGGCAAGGTTGTAGCCGAGGTCGTCGGCGACGGGGTGGAGATCGTCCTCTGCAAGGGCGGCAACGGCGGGTGGGGCAACACCCATTTCAGGTCATCCACCCACCAGGCTCCGAAGCGCGCCAACCCCGGGCATCCCGGCGAGACCGGCACCTACCGTCTCATACTGAAAAGCATCGCCGACATCGGGCTTGTGGGCTTCCCGAACGCCGGCAAGTCCTCCCTCACCAACGCGATCACCAAGGCCCGCCCCAAAACCGCCGCCTATCCCTTCACCACACTGCACCCGCAGATCGGCGTCATCGAGTATCCCCACGAGCGCCGGCTCCTCCTCGCTGACGTGCCCGGCCTCATTGAGGGGGCGAGCGAGAACCGCGGTCTCGGCCACCGATTCCTCCGTCACATCGAGCGCTGCGCACTCCTTCTCATTCTCATCGACATGGCCGGCACCGATGCCCGCGACCCGCGCAACGATTACAAACACCTGCTGCGTGAACTCAAACTCTACGATCCGGCGATGCTCGAAAAGCCCATTCTGGTCGCGGCCAACAAGATGGACGTGCCCGCGGCCGCCGCGCACCTCGCCAAGTTTCGGCGCCGCTACCCAAAGGCTGACATCCTCGAAATCTCCTGTCTCACCGGCGATGGACTGCCCCGGCTGAAGAAAGAACTGTTAAAACGCGTCACCAATCTCCGCCGACGCGAAAAAAGGTCGCGCCCGCCCGGGGCCCGCGCCTAGACTGTTTCCGCCATGGCAACCGAATACCGTTCCCTGCTGATGCGGGCCAACCGCCTGATGGGGGCCAATCTGGTGGACGCCAATCTCGTCCGAATCGACGACTTGGAAAAGGCCAACGAGCGTCTGCTCGAACTCGTCGTCTCGGGCCAGCCCCGGCAGAACACCGTCCTTGGCATCCTTGCCTACGAGATGAAGGTCGTGCGCGAGGAGGATGTGCTCCAACACGTTGTGGATAACGAGGGGGTCGGTCTCGTGGACCTGCGCGACTACGATGTGCCGGAGGATATTCGTCGTTCAACCGACACCAGTTCGTGCTGGGCCACCTGGTCTGTGCCTTTTGACCGCGAAGAGGATTTCCACTTCATCGCCACCGCCTACTATCTGAGCCCCGCGGTGCGGGCGCACTGGGAGAAACTGCTCGGCGGTTCTGTTTTGTGGTTCGGCGTCACGCTCGACACCATTGCTGATTATCTCGAGAAACTTGAGTTGGAGCGCGCGGTGCCCGCGATCGCCGGCACCCGGTCGCCCTTCAGCCGGCCCAGCGGCACCGTGGCCCCCTTCATCAAAGTCTCCGGCAGTGGCACACCCTTCAGCCGCACCGGCGGCAGCACGGGCACTCCCTTTCCGATTCCGGGCGACTTGCCGGCTCCCACTTCCGGCGCCACGCCCCCCTTTCCCGTTGACGTCACTCCCCCCGCCCGCAACTGACCGCCCATGCCCATTGGCAAAGTCCAGACCCAGATCCTTGTCAAGTTGGAGGCCATGCAACGCCTCACGGTGGAGCAGCGCGAGACCATCATGGCCCGGCCCGAGGATCTCACCGGCGAGGCCCTCGAGAAAATCCTGCAGGATGATTTTCACATCACCCCTTTTCAGCTCCTCGTCGCCAAGGCCCGCGCCCTCGGTATCGCGCCCTACAATGTGGCCCGTTACCGGCTGACCAACGCCACCTTCGAGCGTATTCCGCAGGACTTCTGCATGCAGCACGTCGTGTTGCCCGTCGGCCAGGTGGGCGAGCTTCTGCTCGTCGCTTTCGCCAATCCCTTCGACGTCTCGCTCCCGGCCAAGATTCAAGAGATGACCGGCAAACGCGTCATCCGCCTCCTCGGTCGCGACAAGGACATCCGCGACCGTTTTACCAAGGGTCCCGAGCGTGAAGCCACCGGCTTCGGTGATGTGGTGGACCAGATCGGTGCCGAATTTGGGAGCGTGGGTGATGTCAAGGATGAGGACCTCACCAACGAGGAATCGGGTCCCATCATCGAGCTTGCCAACCGCATCATTGAGGAAGCGTATTTTTCCGGCACGAGTGACATCCATATCGAGCCTCAGGAAAAAGATGTGGTCGTCCGCTACCGCGTGGACGGTCTCTGTCACGAAAAATTGCGCCTGCCCGCCAAGGTCGGGCCCGCGCTTGTCGCCCGCCTGAAGATCATGTGCAACCTCGACATCGCGGAGCGCCGCCTGCCGCAGGATGGCCGCATCATCTTCAAGCAATATACCCGCAAGAATCTCGACCTCGACCTTCGCGTCTCGACCGCCCCGCTCAACCACGGTGAGGGCATCGTCATGCGTATCCTCGACAAACAAAAATCCACCCTGCCACTGACCGCCCTCGGTTTTTCTGACGAGAATCTCGCCCGCTACCGCAAGTGCATCACCCAGCCCTACGGCATGATCCTGCATTGCGGACCCACCGGTTCGGGCAAGTCCATGACACTCTACTCGGCACTCAACGAGATCAATACGCCCGATGTTGTCATCCGCACCGCCGAGGACCCCATCGAATATACGCTGGCCGGCCTAAACCAGATGCAGATGCACCGGCAGATTGGCCTCACGTTCGCTTCAGCCCTCCGTTCTTTCCTCCGCCAGGACCCCGACATCATCCTCGTCGGTGAAATCCGTGACAAGGAAACGGCCAACATCGCCGTCGAGGCCGCCCTCACCGGCCACCTCCTCGTTTCCACGCTCCACACCAATGACGCCCCAGGTACTATCGCCCGTCTCACCGACATGGGGGTGGAGCCGTTCATGATCTCTTCCTCGCTTTTGTGCGTCTGCGCCCAGCGCCTCATGCGCCGCGTCTGCAAGACGTGTCGCATTGCCTACGAGACCCATGGCCGCGAGACGGAAGTCCTTGAAAGGGCCATCGGCTGGAGCGGTCAGATCTTCAAACACAACCCCAAGGGCTGCCCCAAGTGTGGCAACAGTGGCTACAAAGGTCGAGTCGGCATCCACGAGCTTATGGTCACCACCGAGGAACTCATCTCAGCCATAAATCGTGAGGCGGAGACCTCCGAGTTGAAGAAAATTGCCCAGCGCGACGGCATGTCGACCCTGCATCAGGACAGCCTTGCCAAGGTCAAGGCCGGCATCACCACCCTCGAGGAAGCCATCGCCACCGTCCCGCCGGACCTCTGAGTGCTGCCGCGCGCCCACGCCAGATTTTTGTTCATGAAACGCATATTCGCGCCCTTGGCCCTGCTCACGTTGCTCCTTCTTGCCGCGGGCTGCGCCCCCAAGATCACTTCGCTCCAGCGCAAAGAGGCGGCCAGCTTGGTGAGCGAGGCGCAGTTTGCCAGCACACTGCGCGAGTGGAGGCGCGCCGAGGAACTAACGGCCAAGGCTGCCGCCCTGTGCCCCGACAACGGCGAATACTGGCTCAACCTTGGCAGTTTCCGCCGCCGGCTCGACAACCTCTCGGGCGCCCGCGCGGCTTATACAAGTGCCGCCAAGGCCTACGGGGCCGCCTACCAGGCCGACCCCAAGGATCCGCAACCTCTCATGCAGCAGGTCTACGTCTACTCACTGCTCGGCAAACCGAAGGACGCCCTGAAGGCGCTCAAACGTGCGCAAGCCGACCACGGCGGCAATCCCGGCGTGAAGAACTTCACCGAGCAAGCGCTCGAACGCTTGTGCGAGGATCCCGAGTTCAAGGCCCTCGCAGTCTGAGACGGGTTCTAGCCGCCTGCGGCCCTCCTTCTCTTCAGCCTTCTCCCTTGCTCGTCTGAGGCGGCCGGCGGTTCCAGCGTGCGGAACAGGAACGCTCAGTGGGTCCGTGCTTTTGGCGTCGAGTAGCGGCCGGCAGCGGTAACCCTTCTGCACCATCAGGCCCATGCATCCGTATTTTTATGAATTTCTGACCGTGCCATTGCGCACCTGCTCGCCGTGGCCAGTCCGGGCCCGGATTTTGCCATCGTGCTCCGCCAGAGCCTCATGCATGGCCGGCGCATCGCCATCTGGACGAGCATTGGCATCGGCACCGGTATCTCGCTGCACATCACCTATTCGCTGCTTGGTATCGGCCTTCTGTTCAAGAGTTCGGTCGCGGCCTTCACCCTCCTCAAATGCACTGGGGAGGCCGACCTCGCTTGGCTCGGCGTGTAGTCACTGCGCAGCCGCCCGCGTTCCGCGCCCCCTGCCGGGGTCACTCCGTCCGCCGCCATGCCGACATAGGCAGCCCGCCCGGAGCTCCATTGCTGCCCGCCGACCGCGTTGCCTTCGGCACCGGGGTTCTGACCAATGTGCTTAACCCCAAGGCCACGCTGTATTTCCTCGCGCTATTTCCCGTGGCGGTGAGCCCCACGACACCCAAGCTCGTGCAGGCCGGCTACGGTGTGTGGCTTATCCTGACTACGATGGCCTGGTTCTGTTTCGTGTCGCTCTTGTTCACACGGCCCGGCGCGCCCACGCGCTTCTTCCGTCACGGCCACTGGATCGACCGTGCGCTCGGCGTCGTCTTTCTCGGCTTTGCGCTGAGTCTCCTGTTCGCGACCCTGCAGGGCAACAGCCACACCTGACCGCCTACCTCGGCACCGCGTTCGACAGGCGCAAAGTAAAAAGCGTTAAGCGTTCCAGCGAGATCAAACCCGCAGTCAATCAGGCTATGGTGCGCTTGCGACTTGGTTCCTCGGCTTCCAATTATCTCAACATCACATCCCGACCTGTTGGTCTTGTTCTGGAGACAACGGCTGCACCTGTTCGGACGGCTTGGACGATGCCTTAAGTCAGGATGGGTTTGATGGATTTTCGGAATGAGGTTCGCCGCCCGGGTAGCCATGTTCTTGCGAATGTTTTCGGAAGGCCGGCAATTTTCCAGGAGGCACCAGGGCATCCCAAGCACGGATGGCTGGGGGCACGGGCACAGCCGTGGCCGTGGCAAAACGTAGCGTGACGATCTGCTGCGGTTGCACCGGAATCCGCACGCGACCGTCGGTCTCCGACTGGGGCTGCTCGTGTTCGCCCAGCAGATTGGTCAAACGCACGTTCCGGTGCGGCAGGTTCAGCTGGATTTCCGCTGCGCCCGCCACGCCCTCGCACTCGACGAAACGCAGCTCGATGTCCGGGCCCACCCGGCGCAAGGCCTCGACGATGATGTTGGCTGAGGTTTGCAGAAAACTCACCCTGGGGGCGAGGGTGCATCCCGGTTGCGCGAATACCGGCGTGTTGAATTCCCATGCATGGCGTGGAATCGACGCCTGTTGCCATGTGCCGCCGTGCGGCCAGAGGGCGTAGGTGAATGTCCGGCGACCCTGGCCGGCCAGGACAACATTGGGTCGGCGGCGATAATGGCTTTGGGCGTTCAACAAGGCGAGCGTGACGGTGCTGCCGTTCAATTCGTGGCACGTGAGACCTCGGTCGAGCAGTGCGATGCCCCCGCCGGTGGCGAAACCGTAGTCCGACCAGCGTACAACCGGCAATAGGGCTGAGGGCGATCCGTAGTGCTTCAAGTCGGCGGCCAGAAAATAGTCGATCGGGACGCTTTCGTTCCGTGGATCGGTGGCGCCAAAACCATAGGGAATGCCGCGCGTCCGCTGGACTACCGTGTCCGCCAGCGGGAAATCTACGGTCACCACCATATCATGCACCCGGAGGTCGATGGTGGTTTCAAAATCGATCCGGGGAAAGTCCCGGTAAAGAATGATACGACGTTCGAGGCTGGAGCCGCCGATGAAGGCGGAGCGGGCCACTACGGTTGTTGCGACCGGTCCCGCCCACACTTCGCAGGTGGCGGCGTGATTTGAACTGCTGTCTACCCGCTTGCGCCGTGGACGGGGCGCCATCCAGTTGGCCGCATCCTGGACGATGCCGTCCACGCTTTCGGCCTGCACCACGTTGGCCGGACCGCCGAGGAATTCGCGGCCGGTGTTCTTGTCCCGCAACGAGCGGATGGTCCCGCTCGCACGATCAATTGTCACCACATGGAACGCCGTTTCGATCGTATCCGACCAAGTTTGCGCCTGCGGTACAGGCACCGTTCCCGATTCCAGTTCCAGTCCGGCCAGGCCCGTCGATGGTTGCCGCAGGGCGCAGATCACCTGTTCACCACGGGCTTCGCAGACGAGGCCTTTGGGCCGCTGGCCGACGGGCAGGGTGAGCGCGACCGGGTCATGACGGTCCCAGTTCAGGGGATTGAACACCGCCAAACCATCACCCGGAACGGTCAAGGTTTGCTGCGCCGTGCGCATGGCATCGGCGGCCTTCTTTTCGACCAGAGCGAACCGGTCATCGGCGTTCCAATGCCCTGGATCGTCGAATGGGGCGCCGGCTCCGGCGCCCCAAAGAATGTTCCGATCCATGTTCATCAGGAGCATGAGCCAGCCATGGTAGAACGGTTCGGACGGGTAGTTGCTCCCGGCCTGCAGGCTCGCGGCTGTGGCGAGAGCTTCGGCGGCCTGCAACAGGTGCTCCGCCTGTCGGTAGCGCCGTTTGATCTCCGGCATATTCATCCAGAATGCGTTGTAGGAAGGCAGCAGGTCGCCCCGATGTTCCGGCAGGATCGTCCGAGATTCCCGGACTTCCTGCGTGAGCGCGTCGACGTAATCACTGGGCACGGCGAACCGCAGGTTCATCTGCGGGTATTGCTGCCGCCACGCCGCCAGCAGCGCTGCGGGATAGCTGCTGAGTCGGGGCGCAAGGCTGTAGTCGCCGCCACCAACTGGCGCGAAGATACTCGTCTGGCTGGCACTGACCGCACGCTCCTCCTCGAAGAACTGGCCGAGCCGTTCCAGTTGCATCGACGTCAGCGGTTCTTCGCATTTGAAAATCTCGGACGAGGCGGCGTACCCCCGACCGGAGCAGACCGCCAAGGTGCGGGTGCCATCCGGGGCGACCCACCAGAAGGTCGATTTGTCGGTCGGACCGTTCCGCGAGAAGAAGATCGCGTCCAGACCCAGGCCGCCGACGATTTGCGGCATCTGGCGGTGGCCGGCGCAAACGTCGTTCATCCAGGCAAAGCGGGGCCGGCGTCCGAGCAGTTCGTCATACCAGCGCAATCCCAGCACGCCCATCTGCACCAGCGCCTCGCCCCCGGAAAGGTTGATGGTGGGTTCGAGGAAAAAGCCGTTCACCAGTTCGAGCCGACCGCCTAGCATCTGGTCTTGCAGTTGCTGCATCCGCTCCGGGGCGAATTGCATCAGCGTCATCAGGTTTGGCACCTCTGAGAACGCCATGGTATAGTTCGGATCGCGGGCGATCCGGTCCATGTGATCCGAGTAATTGTTTACGACGTGGCTCCGTTCAGTATCGAAATCCACCAGCCAGCCGCTCACGGTGCCGTGGGTGTTGGGCACCAGATAGATGTTCAGCAGTGCGGGGGCGGGTGGGGTGGGGACACTGGCAGTATCCGAAGGTGTATGCATGGGGGTGCGGCGAAGGGTGCGACCTGATGCTTTCAGTGGAAAGCGCCGGAAGGACAAGCATTACCGCCACGAGCGGAAGGAATCGTTTAGTCTGCTGGCACCATGCCCGGGTCGGGGTCAACCCAAGGACAGGTTGCGTCGATTGGCGTTGCCGCGCTCCACCAGACAAAGACTGGGACGCGTTGGCTATTATGGGCCCGGCCTCGTGGAGGTATCCGCCAGTCAACGGTGCAGTCCTCGGTGGTGTTCACGTTCAGTTTAGGTATTCTGACCTGATGATGCCGGCACCCGATCCCCCTGCGGACGCCTCTGGCCCGGATGAGCGTTTACCCGAAGATCTCGCCGAGGCCGGTATCTATCCCACAATGAAGGAGGGTTTCGATCACAGCCTGGTCGTCCTCGCGCTTGGACAGGACTGTTGGCTGATACCATCTGCCGCCGGTTGCCGGCTGCTCGTCGAGCCAGCCGTGGCGGGGCGCGTGCGCGCGGAGTTGTTGTGCTATGATTGCGAGAGCGTTGGTTGGCCGCCGCCGGTCGCGGTCGCAGCGCCGCCGATGGCACACCTGGTGCTGATGACTCCGCTGCTCTGGTCGCTCGTTGTGCTGGCGGTGTTTTGCGGTCAATTGCGGCACCCGGAATGGACGGGCGCCGGCACGCTCGACGCTGCGGCGGTATTCGGGCGCGGCGAAGGATGGCGGGCGTTGACCGCGCTCTTTCTGCACACGGATGTGACGCATCTTATGTCGAACCTGCTCGGCGGCGTGTTCATCTTTGCCGCGGTGCTGTCGATCTTCGGCCTCGCCCGCGGCTGGCTGCTGCTTGGACTTGCAGCCGTGGCCGGCAACCTGACAGTCGCGGCGGCGCATTATCCCGCCCCCTACCGTTCAATCGGCGCTTCGACCGCAATCTTTGCCGGCCTCGGTCTCCTGACGGGCCGTGCTGTGGGCATCGCCATCTGCGTAGGTCACCCACATCGGTGGCGGTCGTTTTTCGTGCCGTTTGCGACGGGCCTTATCATCCTGGCACTCTACGGGGCGGGTGGACCACCGGTCGACGTGCTCGCTCACGTTGCCGGCTTTGTGGCCGGCGCGGTGCTCGGTTTCATTGCAGGCCGGCCAGCGGCCGCCGCGTCTTCATCGGCATGACTTGAGTCCTGCTCGATTCCTTCGGTCTGCCCCTGGAATGGAACTGACTCCGTGCGACGCACCCATGGGTTTGGAGATGCTTTTGAGCCTATTCCGGGCTGGCTCCACGCGCTTCGGGTCTTACGGTCGTCAGGACCATGCCAGAGCCTCTCCGGATTTTATGCCGTTCAATCCAGCCGATCATTTTGCCGGATCAGTCGTGGGAGGCCGGGTCCTCGCTTTTGCCGATCGCCGCCTTTGCCGACGAGGCACCGGCCGGGTTGCTGCTCTACTATGTGGCGCGTTTCAAGGACCGCCCGTTGGAGAACCTGCTCTGCCTGGCGCGATCAACTGACGGCAGGAACTGGTCCAAGCCAGATTGCGGCTCCGGGACCAATGTGGTCATGCGCTCATCTGGCAATCTCAATGACTGGGGGCAATTCACGCCCACCACGATTCTGCGCGCCGCACATGAGCCGAATCCCACGCATCGCTGGAAGATGCTCTACTGGGATCGGCCCGAAACCGCGATGTCTTCGGGCCTCTGCCTCGCGACCAGTGCCGACGGCCTGCGCTGGGCGCCGCTCCATGCCCGGCCGATCATTACCGGCGCGAATGATGCCGCTTCGATGATTGCTGCGATTCCCGGGGTAAAAACACCCTTGGGCATCGGCTCACATCTGATCCACCAACAAACCTTGAAACACAACCCGCGGCTCCCCACCGCGCGCGATAATCTGAAGGGGTTGCACCGCGGCATTTCGGTTTGGCAATGCGAGGCCTTTACCGGGCGCTGGGTGGGACCGGTGGGCATTCTCGAACCGGATGCGGACGATGCGCCCGATTTGCAGTTCTATTGGCTGGCCCCCTTCCAGGCCGCGGGCGGTGTTTACGGCGGGTTTCTGCACTGCCATCACACGATTGACCAAACGATGGATGTCCAATTGGTGAGCAGTCGGGATGGTTGGTCTTGGACGCGGGAAAACGCCCGCGCTCCGCTTCTTCCCCTCGGTTCCCGCGGGAGCTTCGACAGCGGCATGATTGCAGCCATTTCAAGCCCGGTGCGCTGGCAGGACCGCGTCCTGCTGTTTTATCAAGGCCGCCCGACTGTCCATGACGGCAAGCCCCGCTACCCTGACGATCCGCCGCCGCCTGCCGGGATCGGGCTCGCCGAATATTCCCCGGAGCTGCTGAGCCTCCGCCCGCAGTGAAACTCTACGGCGCGCCGAATTTATTGGGGTTCGCGCATCAACCTGACAGCGGGAGCCAACCCGCGTAAGGGCGCCGCGGCTCCAGTTCATCTCTGGTGCGTGCGACGTTCCATTGGGGACGCGTCGCACTTGCCGCATCAGTTGATCATGCCAATCACAATAAGGCCCAGAGTCGTCGCTTTGTGCGGCTCGTTCTTACTTTCGCCGGCGGCCGGCACCCCATAAGAGCCAGCCGGCAAGTGCGGTGAGAAGAATCAGCCACCAGAGGTAGCGCAATTCCCGGGCCGCGCCCTCCGCAAACTTCAGGGCGGAAGGGAAAAACAGGAAGAGCAGCACACCGACGGACACGAGCACGAGCAGCTGCAGGCTGGCACGCACCCGGGGATTCATGGTGACTTCGGCTGCTTTGGACGGGCCGTATTAGCCGGCGCGGCGGCAGCACGCCGGACAAGATCTTCGAGCGAGAGCAGGATATTGCTCCCGCCGCCAGCGCCGCCCACCACGAGTGGTGAGTGACCGTTCCAGTTCTGCAGGATCTGCAGCTTGATGAAATCTGGATTCGCCCGGAGGGCCGTGCCGCGGACCTGGATGGCCTCGGCCTCGCCCTTCGCGCGGATGATGGCGGTATTAGCCTCAATCTGCGCCTTGAGCTGGGTGAACTTGTCTTTTTCCGCCTCCTGCTCCTGCACCATCTTCAGCTCGATCGCGGCCTCCAGTTCGGGTGAAAGGGCGAGGTTGAAGATGACGAGATCCACCACTTCAAGGAATTTCGCGCCGATCTTGCGCCGCGCCAAGTCGAGGGCGCGCATCTTGATCTCTTCACGATTCTTCACGATCTGCTCGGCACTTTGGGTTGCCGCCACTTCCTTCAATGCCTCCTGTACACGCGGGGCAATCAGGGTGTCAAACGGCTCGCCGGCGTAATCCTGAAAAATCTTCACGACGGAGTGCTCCGGCACGCGGTAAAGGACATGCACCTCCATCTTCACCTGCTGCAGGTCCGAGGAGTAACACTCGGCTGGCATCGGGCGCGTCTGTTGCCGGATCGAGATCGACTGGATGTGCGTGATAAACGGTTGTTTGAAGCCGAAGCCCTCGGGTTTGAAATCCGGGGCCACTGTGCCCAGCGTCACGGCCACGCCGCGCGTGCCGGGCTGCACCACGTAGGTGGCGGACGAGGCCAGGATCATCACCACAAACACCAAAATGGCCACGCCCAGCAGGCGCTTGACCGTCTGGGAATCAAACTCGCCGTCCCGGGCTCCGCTGAATTCACGCTGGTTCATGGTTTTTCCTCCGTATTGGCCGACGGTTTCTTTCCGGTGGTGAAATCACCGAGGGGCAGCATCATGTTTGCCCCGGTCACGCCGGGGCCGACCACCAGCGGCGTCACGCCGTCCCAGTGTTCGATGATCTGCAGCTCGAGCACGCTGGGGTTTTCCTGCAACGCCTTGCCGCGGAGGATGATTGATTCCGCCTCGCCCTTCGCCTTGATCACCACCGTGCTGGCCTCGGTCTGGGCCTGTTGCTGGGCGAAGCGTGAACGGGCGGCCTCCTGTTCCTGCACCATCTTCGCCTCGATGGCGTTTTCCAGCGCGTGTGTCAGGTTGATATCTTCGAGCACGATGTCCTCAATCACCAGGATCCCGCCGATTTTCCGTCGGGCGCTCTCGAGCGCCTGGCTTTTGACTTCCTCGCGCTTTTGCACGATCAGCTCGGCGGAACGCCGGGCGGTGATTTCATTGAGCGCCTCGGCCACGCGCGGTTTGACGAGCGCATCAAACGCCGCACCCGCATAGTCGCGGAAGATCGTCACGACCGAGCTCTCCGGCACGCGATAGAGCACGCGCACAGCGATTTTCACCTGCTGCAAGTCCGACGAGTAGCAGTCGGCGACCATCTGCGCCGTCTGCTGGCGGATCAGTTGCGGGGCAATCATGGTGACAAAGGGGAGTTTGAAACCAAAGCCCTCGGGTTTGAATCCGGGCGACACCCGGCCCAACATGACCTCGACACCGCGATGCCCCGGCTCAACCACATAAGAGGCGGAGGCGCCGGCGATGATCAGAATGAATATGACCACGGCTCCGATGATTAAACCAACTATGCTTTTAGGATTCATGATTGAGGCCCTCCATTCGTTCGATGTCCGATGTCACGCCGTTTCCTGCACCCGGTGCGAGAATCTTTGTGGGGGGACCGCGACAATGGGGTCGACGGCCGGCATGAGTCAAGGCGTGCCGGACGGGTGTTGACGGTTGGATCCAGCCACGAGAGGGGGCATTTTTGCAAGGGGTGCGGGGGGGTGCGGCAATCCGCTGGCGGGCGCTATGCTTGTAGGACCGCAGCAAGCTAAACTTGGGCTGGGCCTGTGCTTGGAGCAGCGAGGCAGGAATCGGGGAACGCGGGCTTGCGGCGCAGCCACAGCACGCGGCAGAGACTGTTCGTCAGTGCTTCATGCAACGCCGAACCAAAATCGTACGCGCGATCATCAAAGCCGGCAGCTTCGATTGCTTCGTCCAGCCCGAGCATCACGGCAAACAGGCGCGCCCGTAGGGTCGGAATATAAACCGCTTCGAGGTCAACCGCGGGATCGATGGCATGGGCTGCGCAAACCGCCGCGTTGTACGTATGGTGCGCGCGGCAGGCCTCCGGGCGGTCTTCGTAAATGGAACACTGGCCATCACGGAGGAGCGCGCATTGCTGCATCAAGCGGTTGCGTTCGCCTGGGCCGAGGCCCGCGATGTGCGCGCGACGAGCGGCGGTGCGCTCGATCACCCCGGCCAGATCGGCGGCCGAGAAATTCATCTGCAGGTGTTCGGCCGCAAGGAAAACCTCATGGGCCTGCACATCCACGGAAACACTGCAACAATGGCTGCAACCCGCGCGGCAGGCGACCGTCGCTCTTACCTTGGCGGGTGTCTCCGCGTAGGTCCGGTCGAGCTCCTGCATCCCCCAACGGAGCGCCGTGAACAGCGCGGTGGCCTCAGTGACCGACTGCAGCCGTTGCCCCATGCCTTGCACGGTCAATGCATAGAGATGCTGGCGCTGTTTTTCGAGGGCCGGGGAGAACATGATCGGCGCCCATCGCCGCATGACCGGGCTCAAACTGCGACACAAATGACGGCAAACTATCTCTGATGACGAGTCACCCGCACCGTTTTCGCTGTTTGCCCGCCACCCAGTGGCTTGTATCCGGAGTCAGGCTGTCTTTTGACTCGGACTCCGGTGCGGCCACAATATATTGGAACTGCCCCGTGCGGATCCCCGGACGGAAATCATGATGAATAAATCGATGACCTCCCGCCCTCTGATTTCAATGCGACTATGGAAACAGCATCTGGAGCCAGCCCTCCTGAACGAGCATCTGGCACTGCTGCAACGCCAGCGCGGAGCCTGCGACGAGGTCTGGTTCGCCTCGGAATACGGTTTTCCTCCGTTGGCCTTCCATCAGGATTGCGCCAGCCGGATGACGCATGCCGCCGCCCAAGTGCGCGCCACCGGTATAGGTGCCTCCCTGCAGATCAGCAACACATTGGGCCATGGCGACGCCCATCAGTCCTGTGATTTTCGTGGCTTCGTCTGGCAGCCGATGATGGCGGTTGACGGCAAAATCACGCCGTATTGTGCCTGTCCGCGCGCGCCCGAGTTCCACGCCTACCTGGGTGCCTTCACCCGCGCCTACTGCGCATGGCAACCGGACCGCCTCTGGATCGACGACGACCTGCGGATGCACAACCACCAACCCGTTGCGAACGGGTGCTTCTGCGAACGCTGCCTGGCAGGATTCAACGTCTTCACCGGTCAGACTTGGACGCGGGAAGCTCTGGGCGCCGCGATCAACGAGCACAATGATCTGGCCGTGCGTGAAGCGTGGCTAAACTTCGGCCGGGACAGCCTGGCCGGCGTGGCCCGCACGGTTGCGCGCGCCGCGATTGTGGTGGCGCCCGAGTGTCGGCTCGGGTTGCAACACTGCGACCAGGCCTGGGGCGGCTACAATGGACCGGATTGGGAACCGATTTTTAGCGTGTTGCAGGAAGTCAGCGGCCACCCGGTTGGCAGCCGCCCGGGCGGTGGGTTTTATGTGGATCATCGTCCGCGTGAAATGCTCGACAAAGCGCTGTTCACGAGCCTGCAAAATGCCCGGCTGCCCGACGGCGTCGAGATCAGCAGTTACGAGTGTGAGAACCTTCCCGGCACCGTCACTGGCAAAAGCGCGCGCGGCACCGCCCTTGAATGCACCCTGGCGTTGGCCCATGGCTGCAACAGCCTTTCCTTCACGCCGCTCATGTTCCCGCATGAGTCGGCCGGGTGGCACGAGCGGATGCTTGTCGAGCTGGCGACGTGGCGTCCGTTCTGGGCTCGCTATGTCGCCGCGAACAAGCAAACCACAAATACAGGAATTGAACTGGTGCTCAGCCCCCGGCAGACGTTGCGCCGGCTGCACCCGGGGGAACCACCTTTTTCCTGGGCGAACTGCGGGTTCGGATCTTTCCCGCAACTCGCCACGCTGGGACTGCCGCTCTGCTGGAACGGGAAGGCACCGGCCGCGTTGCTCTGCGCGCCGGCGGCGTGGGGCGTGGACGCGGCCGAACTGCGCGTCTTGCTGGCGCGCGGCCTGCTCATCGACGGTGAGGCCGTGCAGGTCCTGGAGCAGCGCGGCCTGGCGCAAGTCCTCGGCCTGCGGTCCAGACCGGTCGGGGTGGAGTGGGGCGACATTTCCTTCACTGACGACCCGCTCAATGCCGGGTATGCCGGCCAGCGCATCACCTGCGGCGGTTTTCTTTTTGGCACCGCCCGGTCATTTGAACTCCTAAGAGGCCAGGCGCGATGTCTTGCACGTTATGCCCGTTTTGATGGGATAGCTGGCGAGATGGAAACAGCGGCAGTCGAATTCGCCGATGGCGGCCGGCTGGTAGTCTTCGGCTGGGGCCTTTCCAACCCCACCGTCACGGCCGGGCGCCGACGCCAGATTCTCGCGGCGGCGAAGTGGGCGGGACGAGGGCACTGGCCGGTAACGCTCGAAACGCCAAGCCAGGTTGTCGTGGTGCCGCGTGTCGATGCCAAGGACCGGGTTGTCACCGTGTTGCTCTTGAACGTCAGCCTCGATTCGACGCCGTCGTTGACGCTATTGCTGCATCAAACAACGGATGCGGAACAGTGGACCTGGCGCCGACCGTTCGATCCGGATGTGGTCTTGGCGGCGGGCGAAACGCTCACGCTTCCGCCGCTCGCCCCTTGGAGTGTCGGCGTGCTGGCGCGCTGAGGGCGCCTCCCCCTACACGTCGCCACCGTTGAAAGACCTGCGGTGCGGCGGACGCATGTTATCGTCACCAACCATGCAAACGAGAGCTCAACCGGGGTCGTCCTGCCGTTCAACAGGGTGAGCCAGAGACCCATTGATGGTCCGCTTGGTGAAATTGCCCGCGGTTTGGGCAATTGGGGCCCCATTACGCCCGCACGGCCCAGCGGAGTTTGGCGGAGGTACTGCGCGGATTGTCGCGGCGCTCCTCCGCTCCGGCCCGGATGACCTCGTCGTTGGCGGCGGCATAAAGCCCCGCACGCAAGCCGGCACGGAAGGCCTGCTTCACCCGGCGATCCTCGCCGGAATGAAAAGTGAGGATCGCCACGCGTCCACCGGCGTGTAGGCAAACGGGCAGTTGACGCAGGAACTGTTCGAGCGCGCCGAACTCGTCGTTTACCGCGATGCGAATCGCCTGAAATACGCGACGCACGCAATCCTCGTCAGTCGCAGGGTCATGGCGGGGATGGTGCTGGTGGCGGATGGCCCGGACGGCCTCGGCGAGTTGCCGCGTTCGTGTAAGGGGCGTTTGGTCGCGGCGGGCGATAAGCCCGTGCGCCAGCACCTCGGCGTCGGGTTCGTCGGAGTTTTCACGGAGCGCGGCCGCCAAGGCGACCGCGGACACCCGCGCGAGCCAATCGGCCGCGGACGGCGCACGCGATGGATTCAGCCGCAGATCGAGCGGACCGTCGGTCTTGAAGGTAAACCCGCGCGCCGGGTCATCTAGTTGCATCGAGGAAACGCCGAGATCGGCGAGGACGGCATCGACGCCATCAAGTCCGATCGCCGCGAGCACCTTGGGCAGGCCGGCGAAGTTGGAGCGGACTGCGGTGAAGACCTCCTCGCCCCGGCCGGCGTTGCGCAGCCGGGCCGTGGTTTTGGGCAGTTCGATCGGATCGACATCCAAGCCGATGAGCTGGCCGCCTGGTGCTAGGCGCGCCAGCATTTCCCGCGCGTGCCCGCCGAAGCCGAGCGTGCAATCCACGGCAATTTCGCCGGGTTTGAGCGCGAGCACCTCAAGAATCTCGGCCACGAGGATGGGACGGTGGCTGCCGGCGGGCGTCTTGCCCGCGGCGAGCACCTTGGCCACGTCGGCGGCATAACGCTCCGGATTGTGCTCCTTGTATTTGTCCGCGAAGCGCCGGGGATTCTTGCCTGCATAGCGCGGACGCCGCCTATGCGGCGTCGGCTCGCTCCCAGGGGGAAATATGGATTCAGGGTCTGACATTGCGGGGTTGGTTCAGTCCATGATGCGACATCAGTTGGGAAAGGCTACCCAGGATAAAACTTGAAATGCAAAAAATCCAAACAAGAGGACGGGGTATCCGACTGGAATTGCCTCTAATGGTAGGGCAGATCAGTGACATCAGGTTGGCCGTCGATTGAACTTCCCTATTTCCCTGCAGACAGGATCGCCTGCATCAGCCGCGAGATGTCGGGGTTCTCGTAGAGCGCATCGATCATCCTCACATACGAGGCGGTAAAGATCCGGTTGCGGACCAGATTGCCAAAGACCGGCTGCAGCTTCAGGAACGATAGTTTGTCAGTGCAGGTGGCAGCGGCGGCCTGATGCAGTTCCGTCTTCATCACGTCGACGATAGCCAGTGGCCGGCCATCACGGCCGGCGCCGCGGTCGCTGTAAAAACACCAGGCGGCGATCACCAGGGCCGCGTAGGTGATGCTGCCGCCCTGCTGCAGGTTCTCCTGAATGGTGGGAAGCAGGAATTTCGGCAGCTTGGCTGAGCTTTCTGAACAGATACGGGCCAGATTGTCCTTCAGGCTCGGGTTTCCGAACCGCTCGACCAGGCTGTCCTTGTAGGTTTCGAGATTGATCCCGTCGACAGCATCGAGGACGGGCGTGACCTCGATATCCATGAACCGCCGGAGGTAGGTGGCAAAAAGCGGATCCGCCATGCAACCGGCAATGGTTTCGTGCCCATGCATGGAGCCCAGCAGCCCGAGGACGGAATGCCCGGCGTTGAGCAACCTGATCTTCATTTTTTCGTAGGGCGTCACATCGGGAGCAAACTGCACCCCGACCGATTCCCACGCGGGTCTTCCGGCCGCAAAATTGTCCTCGATGACCCATTGGATAAAGGGTTCGCAGGTGACCGGCCATTCGTCCTTCAGCCCCAGTTCGGTGTCGAGGTAGCTGATGTCGGCCGGGGTGGTGACGGGCGTGATGCGGTCGACCATCGCATTTGGGAAACTTGCCTCACGTTGAATCCACTGCGCGAGCCCGGCGTCCTGCCGATGCGCAAAGGCCAGCAGCATCCGACGCGTCATGTCTCCGTTGTGCTGGAGGTTGTCGCAGGATTGCACGGTAAAGGCCGGCAATCCGGCCGCCCGCCGTCGCTTGAGCGCGGCAGTCAGATAGCCAAACACCAGCCGCGGACTGTCGGGGTTGGCCAGATCGTGGCCCACGTCGGGGTGCGTGAAATCAAACTCACCCGTGGCGGGGTTGAAATTGTAGCCCCCTTCCGTGATGGTCAGCGAAACGATCTTGGTGGCGGCGTCCGCCATCCGGTTGATGACGGCGGCGGGATTGTCGCAGCCGAGCAAAAAGTTGACCAGCGAGCCGATCACCCGGGCTTCAATCCGGCCACCCGGATGCTTCACCATCAGCGTGTAGAGGCAGTCCTGTTTTCCTAGGATGTCCCCGATCCTGCGATCCGCCTCCCGCAAGCCCACGCCGCAAATTCCCCAATCCGTCAGGTCAGTCTTGCCCATGAGTTCGTCGGTGTAGCAGGCCAGGTGCGAACGGTGGAACCCGCCCACGCCGATGTGCACGATTTGGGCGGTCAGGTGGCTCCGGTCATAGGCCGGCCGCGCGATGTTCCCGGGCAGCAGGTGAAGGTTCTGCTGATTCAGTTGGATAGATTCCTTGATGATGAGCTCCTTGTTTTTGCGGTTAGGCTTGGGAACTGCACACGGCACCCGACGCCTCGGATCGCCCTGACTTCCGGTTGACCCTTATAGGGCCGGACCCGTGCGGCTCGTCCCAAGACTTGGCTTGCCCTTCAAAGCGCCCGGTGGGGTTATGCGCAATTATTCATCAACACATTGTTGGTCTCGACCTGCCCGATTATATTGTCCGGGTCGGATACCATCGCGGCAATATTTTCCGCGCAGAGATTATACATCACCAGCCGGTCGATTTTGGCGTGCACGCCCCCGGCTGCGATGAACACGGCCTGCTTGCACTGTGCGCAAAAAATCTCGCTGTTTTTCACCACCATGCGCCGGACATGCCCGCTGACCCTGATGTAGGGGCGGGTCTGGGGTGTCGCGCCCGAGTCCTGGATGTGCAGACCGTCAATCACGAGGGATTCGACCTCAGCGGGGGTGTCGCCCATGTCCGGAATATCAGTCCTGCCCTCCAGATGGATCAGGTAACGGTCATCCACCGGATCGTGATACTGGACGTTTCTTAGCGTCAGGCTTTGATGCCGGCCGGAGATTCGGAACAGGAACGGCTCGGTGTAGGTGTAGTCCGCCTTGGTCTGGCGCAGGTCGATGTTTTCAAAAAGGATGGAGCCGAAATTCCCCTGCAGTCCCTTGCCCTTGTAATCCCAGGCGCTGAGATAGAAGCCAAAGCTGCGGTAGTTGCCGCAGACGTTGCGGATGGTGATGCGGTCGTGCAGGTTTTCGCGCGAGAGGATGCGGACGACCTGGGCGGCGTCGTCCACCATGACCCCATCGATCAGCACGTCGGTGATCGGCCCGACCGTGGCACAGGGGTGGACCCAACTCGTCTGCCCGTTGGTCTCCTCGTCGCCGTTCAGCGCGATGAAATCGTCGCCGGTGCGGCCCTGGATGTTCCGGAGCACGAGAAACCGGCCCGGTCCCTGGACGTGGATGCCGTCCTGATTGCCGCCGTGAATGAAGCCCGGCAGCTCCAGCCGGATGTTCTCCATGGTCACCTGCAGCCAGTTGGTGATGAGGAAGGCAAAGGTCCGCTGGTCGCGCACCGTCACATCGCGCACGAGCAGATTCTCGACGCCGAAGAAGGCGAGACCGACCACCTGCCGGCTGGCCTTGGAGTAGTGCACTTCCGGTGGCAAATGGTGCGCTTGGTTCCGGCAGTTCTGGTTGTAGGTGCCGCCCAGCAGCGTGATGTTGCGGTCGATGATTTCGCCCGCGGAGGGGTTGGCGTTGATCAGCAGCGCGCAGTCGGAGTGGTCGGCCTGATAAAAGCCGCATTCCTTGCCCAGGCATTCGATCGTCGTGTTGGAGTGCACGCGGAGGGAGGTGACCAGCGCCGCTCCGTCCATGACCAAATGGACCCCGCCGCATTCCGGTGCCAGGTCCAACGCCTTTTGCAGGGCGGTCGTGTCGTCCGTCCCACCACCCGTTCCCACGTTACCGTCCAGACGCGCGCCGGCCTGGCTGGCATAAATGGTTTTCGTGATCATATCTCATTCACCTCAGGCTCATGGTTTTGAGTCAATTGCACAATGATCCTGCAGCCGTAGTGGCGATATGAGGGAAAATGGCCCGGCGAATGAGATTTTTCCTGCCGGAGGGAATGAGCAATGGGAGCCGCGTAGCACATCAACCCAGCGCGGCCCGGGCCAGGGCGCGCATGTTTTCGACCGGAGTATAACGGGGCACCGCACAGGCGCTGCCGAGGACGAAACGTCCCTCCGTGCCGCCGGCCGCGATGCAGGCCAACGCCTCGGCGTGCACCTGCTCGGGACGCGCTTGGAGGAGACTGAGGCAACTGACCCCGCCGATCAGGCTCAGCCGGTCGCCGATCACTTCGCGCGTATGGGCCACGCTCATGCCACTGGTCGGATCGAGACCTTCCATGCCGTCAAGATGGTTGTCCGTCATGAAAGGCAGGAGCGGGTTGTAGTTCCCGCAGCAATGTTTGTAGACCAGCAGCCCAAGGGCGTGGGCGGCGTCGGCCGCGCGACGGTAGGCGGGAATGCAGAACTCCCGATACATTGCCGGTGAGATGACACTGCCGGAGGCGTAGGAATCCCCGATGTAGACGCAATCGACGCCGATCCGCGCGAGCGCCGTGATCAGCTCGATGGAAGCGTCTGTGGCCATCCGGAACATGCGGTGCACGAACTCCGGATCCGTAGCCATCAGGAGCAGGGCCTCCTCGCTGCTGCCGACCCGTTCAACCAGCGTGTTGATGGTCTGGCTGCCGGCGATGCCGACCACGAACACTCCGCGTTGGTGGGCTTCACCGGTCATTTGGCGCGCAGTGTCGAGGCAACCGGTGACCAGCAGTTGTTCCGCCGTGGGGTAGCTGATGGCCGCAATCTGCGCTTCCGTGGTGACGGGTGGCGGCGGATTACGCCGCACCAGCTTGCCGCCGCCTTGCACATCGAAGTAACCGTCCACCTGACCCGTCCGCCGGTCCACCTGCACGAGTTCGCTGTCACGGAGACACACTTCCTTCTCCTCAAACCATGAGGCCTCCGGTGTGGCGCGCACCCTCACGGCGTCGCAACCGTAGAAGAGGCCCGCCTGGACCATCCAACGGACACCGAGTCGCGGGTCCACCAGAGCCTCTTCAAAAGTGGCCCCTAGGGCGATGCAGGCGTGATCGGTGAAGATGCACGGGAAAAAGGGCGTGCGGTCAGTCTTGGCGCCGGTGAGGGCGGCACGCATGCGTTCACGGGAGTTCATCGGGTGTCCTGATTTGGGTGTAAACTTGATGGAGGGTACGAGATTGCCCCGATCTCACGGCGGGCCGGCCGGGTGCCGGGTCGGGGGCGCGGGCTCAACCGTGTAGGCGAGATTGATGATTCTCCAATCGCTGTCGCACTTCATCAGCGTGAAGACGTCGGTCCCGTTATGGGTGAACCGGCCGTTGACATGGAAGTCGTAAGGCGCCCAGACGACCGCGAGGCGACCCGCCACGAGCACGGTGGGATGCCACAACCGTTCGAGCACTTTGCCGGGCGGCGGGCTAAATTCCTCCATGCTCCGCCGCTGGATGGTAAAGCCCTGTGGGGACGGGCGGACAGCAGTAAATTGGGACGCGGGGGCGAACAGCGCCCGGCAGGCTTCGGGGTTGTCGGCCGCCATCGCATCGCAAAATGCCTGCACGAGCTTCAGCACCTGCGCCCCGTCGGCATCCGGTTTGGCGGTGGGCGGGACCTTGCAGGTGGGGCCGGGCGGGTTGGCCTCAGACTCAGATCGTGGTTTCGATTCCATGGTCGGGCGAAATGCTCTTGTTGTGACCTTCAGCTTGGTTGATGGCGACCGGACTGGTCAGCGTTTATCCGCGGGTAGCAGGCAGGGATTGTAGAGGGGATGGGCCGTGTAAGCGCGGAAGGGCAGACGCCGGACCTGGCGTGCCGATAGCCGCGACGTGAAGGCGACGCCATCGAACCAGGGGCCGGCGAGCGGCTTGACGAACAGCGCTTCCAGCCGGTCGCGGCTGAACACGCCTACGCCCCAACCACAGGGGCCGGGGATGCCGTAGGCGAGGGCGGGGAAGATGACATGTTTCTTGCCCCGGTAGCACCAAGCGCGGGGCAAGTGCGTATGGCCTGACCAAACCGCCCGCACCGCGGGCGCAGCGTCCAGCAGGTCGAAGGTGGCCCGATCCTGAAGGCGGAAATCGTCGACCCAGTTGCCAACAGTCAGCAGCGGCCGGTGGACCAACACCAGTGTCGGCGTGGCGGGGTCGCGAACCAGTTCATTGGCGAGCCAGGCGCGCTGCGGAGCGGAAAGCGGATGATTCTGGCGGGAGTCGAGACCGATGATCCGCCAACCGCCAAGGCGGTGGGCAAAATAGTAGTCGTCGGAGTCGGGCGATACGGGCCAGGGGTGGGGCGCAGCCGCGTGCCAGGCGCGGTGCCAGGCGGCGGAGAGCGGCCGGTCGGCGTGGTCGTGGTTGCCGGAAATGGCAAGCGTAGGCAGACCGGGGGGCAGGGCTGCACGGAGCAACCGGCCAAGCTCGGCGAATTCGTCCCCCGGCGCCTCGCCCCCGCAACCGCCGTCAGCGAGATCGCCCCCGAGCACCAGCAGGTCGGGTAGCGGCGTCAGCGCCGCCAACTCGGCGAGGGCGAGCCGGAAATTGGCGCTGCAATCCACCCGGTTGCCGTAGAAGCCCATGTCGCCGTCGTACGGCCGCGGAGCGTGGAGATGAATATCGCTCATCCAGGCCACGGTGAAGCTGGCGGCGCCGCGGCGCGCGCGACAGGCGTCCAGTGCCTTCTGCAGCGGTGCGATCGACGCGCGGGCCTGCGCGAAGTCGTCAGGCGTCTGTGGCCTGTGGTGGGGCAGCGAAGTTGGGGACATGCGGGTGATGGAGACAGGTAAGTGACAACAGCGGCTGCGGCAGATTGTCCGGCACTGGCCGGGCGGCAAGTGGGATGAGTGGCGGGAGCGGCCCGTGCGCCCAACCACACCAACAAGTAGGGCAGGCCCAAGCCTGGTCCGCCTGTTTGCCCGTCAGCGCTTCAGCTTGGCCTTGATCGCCTTCACGCGGTCGACAGTTTCGCGGACCTTGTTTTCGATCCCGGTCCAGTCCTTCGCCGCCAACAGTTCCTTGGTGATCAAGTTGCTGCCCATGCCCATCGCCGCGACACCGGCGCTCAGCCAGGACGTCAGCGATTCCTCCGTCGAATCCACGCCACCGGTGGGCATGATGCGCGTCCACGGCATGGGTCCCATCACGTTTTTCACAAACGACGGCCCGCCGACTTCCTTGCCGGGGAAAACCTTGACGATTTCGCAACCCAGCGCCTGGGCGTTCGAAATCTCGGTGGCACTGCCGCAACCGGGCGAATACGGGATCATGCGGCGGTTGCAGAGCTTCGCGACCTCTTCGTTTAGGGAGGGACCCACCACGAAATTCGCACCGCAATTGATGTAGAGCGCCGCCGTGTAGGGCTCGACGATGGAGCCGACACCCAGCATCAGCGCCGGGTCCACTTTGGCAAAGTGGCGCTCAAGTTCGGAGAAAACCTCGAACGCGTGATCACCACGGTTGACGAACTCCACGAGTTTGCAGCCGCCGCGGCTGATCGCGGCGACGACGTTCTTGGCCGTGTCGAGATCGGGATGATAGAAAACCGGGACGACACTGATGTCATACATCGCGGCGAGGACCTGCATGCGGGTGAATCGGGCCATGGGAGTTGAGGGGGAAGGTTGGGTTGCGGGACTGGGTGAGCTGAGAGGAGCCGCAATTTCTTACACGGTTGCTTTGCTCGGCAAGCTGAAAGGCCGGCCATCAACGCCAACGGGTGCAGCTCAGTTTGTTGCAAACCGCAGTTTCGATTCTGTAGGGCCGCCGCTGGTCGGCGTGCGGCCAGCCGGAGCACCCGGGTAAACCCCGGCATCAACCGGGAATTTGTCCTGCGGATACTCGAGTCAATGACAGCAGGTCCCCCACCGGCTTTGGGTCGATCGGGCAGATGGCCGTTGGGTATTTCAGTCGCAGGAGCCGATGCTGGACATGGCTGACACGGCATGGCACGCAAGGAGCAGACGATGAAGACCACCACACCAACCCCTGATCCCTACAGCGGCAAATACGAGGGATACCACCGGTAGATCGCGGACGGTCGGGACGAGTTTGCCCAAGAAGCCAATTATGCATTCAAGAAAACGAAAATCAAGCGACTGCTTGCCTGGTGGCGCGCAGACCCCGCCGGTGCTTGATCTGGGTTTGCGCCGCGAGCTGTTCGTCGATCATGCGCTCATTGAACGGCTCGATCACGCGACGCTCCGGCTGCATGAACCGGTCCGCGCCGGTGTGGCGTTGAAAATCGACCGGCCGTGGGAGGGGCCGGCCAATTTTGGCAGCGTCATCATCCAGCATCAGGGCCGCTACCTCCTCTATTATCGGGCGATGACCCTGACCCTGGATGACGACACCGGGAGTGTGTGTGTCGCAGTGAGCACCGATGGTGTTTTGTGGACGAAACCGGCGCTGGGCCGAGACAGGCGCTCAGGCCGGCCGGACGCAAATATCGTGGTCGATGACGCCGGTAATTTGCTCGGTGGAACCGTGTGGCTCGATACCCGCCCGGGCACTCCCGAAGATGAGCGGATCAAAGCGGTCAGGAGCGCGCCGGTCAGCGGGGAAAAGCACACCGCTTTCCAGGATCCCAAGGGTCCGAAGCGGGTCGAACTGTGGGCCTCAGGCGACGGGTTGGTCTTCCGCCGGCTCCCGGCCCGGCGTCAGCCCACGCTGGTCAGCGACCTCCCCAACAGTTTCGACGGCGGCAACACGATGTTCTGGAGCGAGGCCGAGCACGTCTATGCGTTCTACTACCGGATCATGTCGAACACCGGGCAGCGCTCGATGGCCCGCACGACCTCGCCCGACCTCAGGCAATGGTCCGATCCGATTCCAATGACCTACGGCGGCACGCCACCCGAGCAGTTCTACATCAACAACACCGGTCCCTATTTCCGTGCTCCCCATATCTACGTCGCCCTTGCGGCCCGGTTCATGGAGGGGCGCAGCGCGGTTACGGATGAGCAGGCGCAGGCGATCGGCCTCAAGTCCGCGCGCGGCATCACCTACAACCACGACTGTTCCGACGGCGTATTGCTGACGACCCGGGCCGGTTCCACCCACTATGACCGCACCTTCCTGGAAGCGTTGGTCCGGCCCGGCCCGGGGGCAGGCAATTGGGTCTCACGCACCAATTATCCGCTGACCGGTATTTTCCCTGCAGGCTCCGACCAGATGATGTTTTTCGTCACCCGAAAATATCTCCAGGATTCGTGGCACATTGAGCGCCTGCTCTTGCGGCTGGATGGTTTCGCCTCGGTCAATGCGCCTCATGCGGGCGGTTCATTGCAGACCAAGCCGCTGAAGGTGTCGGGCGAAGGACTGCAGTTGAACTATGCAACGAGCGCCGCCGGCAGCATCCGGGTTGAAATTCAGGACCTCGACGGCATGCCCTTGCCAGGATTCGCCCTGGACGATTGTCCCGAAATCATCGGTGACGAAATAGAACGCGTGGTCGGCTGGGGAAAGGGGGCCAGCCTGGGCATGCTGGCCGGGAAGGCCGTGCGCCTGCGGTTCGTCTTGAGGGATGCTGATCTCTTCTCGATCCGATTTTGTCCCTGACCCGTAAATTTCCACCTCCCCTTTAGGAAAACTATCAATAATTCATGGGGACCGCACAGGGCCATACCAGTCGCTGCACCAAAATTACATCACGCACATGAAAGTTACCCGACGCACCGACACCAAGCCCAGAGGGCATATTATTGCCCCCCAAAAGGCCCCGCCTGCGGCCAAGGCTCACGGACCCCTGCGCATCCTGTCCATCGGTGCCCACCCCGCCGACATTTTCGACCAGTCCGGCGGCACCATGGCCCACCACGTTGCGCGCGGGGACTGGGTGGGTTGCTGCGTGCTGACCCACGGGGCACGCGTGCATGACAAGGTCATCACCGATGCGATGTTCCACCGCCAACGCGTCCCTGAAAAAAAACGCATGGGCAAATTGATGAACGAGCGGGCCGACGTGAAAGCTATGGAGGTGCGGCGGGCCTGCCGCATTCTCGGCGTCAAGGACATCTACTTCTTCGGCGCGGACGATGCCGTGCTGCTGCCGACGGAGGAGCACGTCCGGCGTCTCGCCAGCCTCATCCGCGAGTTGAAGCCGGAGGTCATCCTCACGCATTTTCCGCACGAGTCCGGCGGCATCTGGAGTCCGCACGCGGCGGCCGGCCACATTGTGATGCTCGCCGTGGCCCATGCACAGACGGTCGAACCGGGCGACCGCAACCCGCCGCACCGCGTGGCCCAGATATTCTTCTGGGGGCAGGGGGCGGCCCATCTCGCCATGCATGTGTTCGATGCGGCGCGGAGCTATTACAGCGACGTGTTCATCGACATCACCGACGTCGTGAAGAAGAAGCTCGCGTGCATGGACCTGCTCGTGAGCCAGGGGTATGGCGGGGCGTATGCGCGCAAGCGCATTGAGATCTCGGATGGCGCGTTCGGCCGCGGCGGGCGCGTCCCTTATGCGGAAGCCTTCATCAGCTACACCAGCCAGACCTACCGCTATCTGCCGCTGAGCGATTACACGCGCCAGTTTGCGCGCGACTCCGACCACGAAATCATGGCGCGTTACAGCTACCGCATCAAGACTTGGTAAAGATGGCCGGAAAACATCCTGCCAGCCTGCTTCACGCCGCCGCCTGTGTTTTTCTCAGGGCCAGAGCCGCCTTCACCTTCGTCATGTAGGCCCGATCGATCGGGTAGCTCAACGCGATGGGAATCACCAGCGTCGCGAAAAGCGAGCCCAGCCCGAAGGTCAGCAGCACGAGCCAGCGCAGCGCCTCGGGTGTTTGCTGGTCACTGCCGTTGACGAAACCCACCCAGGACAGGCAGGCACTGGCCGTAAACACGGAGATCGACAGGATGAGTTTGGTGGCAAAGGCGAAGATGGCCGCATAACCGCCGTCCTTGCGCACGCCCGATTCCAGTTCGTCTACCTCGGAGACGTCGGCGATCATCGAACTGGCGAGCGACGTAAAGAGACCGATGCCGAACCAATTGAGCATGTCGCAGGCGCCGAACACGATCACCGCGATGGGCACGGTGAGCCCACCCACCAGCCACACCGTGGTCGGCTGCAGGATTCCACCCAGAAACACAATCGCCGCCAGCAGGTCCGCGCCGGCGGCAATTCCCGCCCCGATGCAGACGGTCTGCTTCTTGTCGAATCTGCGCGCCAGCACCACCCCGGCCAGGGCGCCCAACCCGCAGAGCACCATGCCGCCGCCGTGGATGATCGTTTTCTGGAGCGCCGTCAGGTGCATGAAATAGACATACAGATACATCTGCAGCGTCGCGACGAAGACTCCGCCCGTATGGCCGACGCACATGAAGGTGACGATGGGCCGCAGGTGGCGGTCCATGATGATTTCCCGGAAATCGCCCCACAATGCGCCCAGGCTGTTGCCCGTGCCGGTGACGATGCCGCGCGTGTCGGTGATGTGGTGGCGGGTGGCCACAATCACGACGAGGGTGAAGGCCACGGCGGCGATCGCAAAGGCCGTGCCCATGTGGTGAAAATTGGACACCACGCTCGTGGCCTCGGGGCCGCCGGGCCGGTCGGGAAAAAACAGCGACCACGCGAGCGCCGGCCCGAGGATGTTGACCAGCATGTTGAACGCCAGGCGGCCGCCCTGCAGTTGCGAACGCTGGTGGTAGTCGGTGCAAATCTCATAGCCGAGCGCGACGTAGGGCACGACGAAGATGGCATAGGCCGTGCGGACCATCAGGTTCATTGCGAGGACGTAGGGGAAAAGGAGCGCCCCGCGGCCGACGAAGTCCGGGATCACCCACAGAAAATAAAAGCTCACGGCCAGCAGCAGTCCGCCGCACAGGATATACGGTTGGCGCCGGCCCCAGCGCGAGTGGGTGTTGTCGCTCAGGTGCCCGATCGCCGGATCGACCAGGGCATCCCAGATGCTCGCCACGGCGAAAGCGATGCCCGCGAGCGAGAAGGGCAGGCCGAGCGCCTGAGTATAATACAGCATCGCGAAGGCCGCGATGCCGTTCATCGTCAGCGACGTCGCGCCTTCGCCGAGGGTGTAGCCGATGATATCGTTCCAAGGTGTTTTCCGGGGGGACGGCGGAGCCTGCATCGGGCCACAGAGCAACGGGCCGGGCGCCCGTCTGCAATTGGAATAAACCGTGACGACGCGGTGCAGCTTCGGTGGCTTGCGCTGAAACCATGGCGAGATTCTTCCCAACCGCCCCATGCTTACAGAAGTTAGCCACGGATGGGGCTTGTCCTGATCAGACGGACAGCGGCAGGGGCTCGAATCCATGGAGGGCGCCATGAAGTCCCCGCTACCACAGCCCGCCCGCGGCACCACTGTCACCAAGGCAAGTCTCAGCCGTGATCCCTTCAGCCCGTCGTGCCGCCAAGAGTGAAAAAAGAGCCCGCCGTTTCGGGCGGGCTCTTGCAAAATCACTGTGGGCGGAAGAAAGGCCTACTAGCCTTTGCCACCCTTTTCATTCTTCCCGTCCTTGTCGTCCTTCTTGTCCTTGTCGTCCTTCTTGTCGTCGTCCTTCTTGTCGTCGTCCTTCTTGTCTTTGCCGTCTTTCCTCTGGTCGTGCGGGACGGTGACCGTGGTGGTTTTGGTGCTCAGGTTGCCGGCGGCGTCGCGAACTTCGATCGTGATCGTGTAAATACGATTCTTGTCGTCGCCGTTGCGGTCGGCGAGGAGGTTGACGGTGAGCGAACCAGGGGTGATCTGCCACTGCGTGTAGCGGTCGGGCTGATTGGTCGTGACCGAGAGGATCTTCGCGGTGGGGGTGCTGACGGCATCCGTCGCGACAACACTAATCGTGACGGGAACCATCTTCTTGTTCGGCGGCCAGATCGAGGCGATCGAGGGTGTGACGCTTGTGATCACTGGCTTGGTGGTGTCCTGCACGGTGATCGTGAAGGAGCCGGTCGCCGTGTTGCCTGCGGCATCCTTGGCGATGACGGTCACGGTATTGGTGCCGAGCGCAAACGTGGAGCCGGAGGCGGCGCTGGAGGTGAGCGACGCGACACCCACCGCGTCGGTCGCCGTGGCGGCGAAGGTCGCGACGGCACCGGCGGCGCTGGTGGCCTCGAGGGTGAGGTTCGCCGGGACGGTGAGCACCGGGGCGATGGTGTCGCGCACGGTGATCGTGAACGAGCCCGTAGACCGGTTGGCATAGCCGTCCTGCGCGTAATAATTCACCGTGGTGGTCCCGATCGGATAGGTTTCCGCCGGATACCAACTATGGTCATAGTTCACCGGCACCGCGCCAGCCACCGCATCGACGGCGCTCGCCTCCCACTGCATGGAGGTGGTCCCGTTGAGGCCGGCAGCCTCCAACACCAGATCCCTCGGCCGGGTGACCAGCACGGGCGGTGTGGTGTCCTGCACGGTGACGTTGAACGTCGCGAACGCCTGATTGCCCGCGGCGTCGGCGGCCCCGAGGTCAACGATCATGGTGCCAAGGGCAAAGGTGCTGCCGGAGGCCGGCACCGCCAGCACGGGCACGGAGCCGTCCTTGTCATCCACGGCGGTCGCGGTGAAGGTCACGACCGCACCGGACGGGCCGGTGGCCTCGGTGGTGATGTTGCCGGGACCGCTGATCACCGGCGCGATGGTGTCGGACGGCGGCGGCGGCAGATCTTCGCCAGGGTTGTTTTCCTGGAAGGATTGGACCGTCTCGAGCCGGAACTTACCGCCGGCCGCGCCGCCGCCATCCCAGATGATGAAGCTGAGTTCATGTGGACCCGCGCCGCTGAGTTGAATCGTATACCGGCCGGTGCTGTTGTGCTGCCAGTCCTGGTCCTGGAACCCGATGAGTTCGCCGTCGATATAGATCCACGAGGCGTTGTCGGCCAGAAACTGCAGGACGAAATCGCCTTCGCCGGTGACCGTCGTGCTATACTTGGTCCAGCTTTGCCCGGCGGGTCCTTGGGAGGTGGTGTTCGACCAGGCGTTGATCCAGTTGGCAGCAAAATCCATGGGGGCGATGAACTCCCACGGGTGCGAACCCACTGGGAAGACCGACGCGGGATGCGGGTTGACCCAGTTGGCGTTGTAACCGACCGTCGGCACGGGCTTGCTTTCCGACTGCCAGGGTGAAATCGCCGCGGCGGGATAGATCGGATCCCACGCGATCACGGGGGAAATGCCACTGGCGAAGACCGTCACCGGCGGCGGGGCATCGAGCGTGACAGTGTAGGTGGTGGTGCCGCCAAAGTCGCGGCGAGAGGCTTGATAAAATGAAACCGTGTAGGTCTGGCCTGCGACCAATGCCAGTGTGTTGGCGGCCTTAATATTCGGCCGATTCGCCAGATAGGCCTGCAGGAAGGCATATTGTCTGGTTCCATCTGCAAATCCCAAGCCTTGACCAGACAATGCCCAATTCGGAGGGGATCCGTCAAGAATGCCGCTAAAGTTAGTGCATACCCAGTTGCCAGTGCCGAGGGAGGGACTTAGGTAAGTAGTGCTATTCGTCGGCAGGTCTGGTGTCTCAAAGCCGTCTGCGAATAAGGTAGTGGCGCCAGAGGTGACTGTTACCGCATCGATCAGGATCGAGTTGTCGTTCGACGGGCCGCCAGCCGTGAGGTTAAAGCCGAGCGTATAATTTCCTGAATACGCCGGTGTGAATGTGGCCGTGTAAGGTGCCCACGATTCCCCAGTAACAGTGCTGCGGGTAAAGATGACATCAGCGCGAACCGAGGGCACCGCGAGTGCGGCCAATACGGAAACAGCCAGCAAGGCGCGCGCGTGGGAAACCAGGCGCAGGCCAAACTGACGGGACGGGTGGATGGGTTTTGTTATCATGGGCAGTGACGGACTCGGAGCTTTGCTGATTTGCGACGCGTGACGGCAGTGGGTTTTGCCACCGCTTGAGTGGAGATCGGATTTGTTTATCCCAAAGAGAGAACAGCCCCATACTGGCGTGTCGGCGGCCGTTCGTCTGTCATGGTCCGGCATGATTCTCCTGTCATGGTCCGGCATGACTACGCGATTCACCCGCAACCCACCGCGCCCCGGCACCCGGGTCATCGCCGCTGCCGGCCACGCCTTATTGCGCCGAGTGGCTGTGCGCCCATTGGATGGCGCATTTCAACAGGTCCGTGTGGTCGTCACAACCAAGCCTATCTTTGAGCCGGCTGCGGTAGGTCTCAACGGTTGGCACCGAAACGTGCAAGTGTCGGGCAATCTCTCTGACCGGATAGCCGTGCCCAATATACCAGAGCACCTGATATTCCCGGTCCGGCAGCTCGTCCAGGCGGTCGGTCGAACTGCTCGCGCCAGCCCTAGTCTTGGTCAGGCGCCGGACCACGGAGCCGTTAATATAATACTCGCCGGCCATCACCTGACGCATGGCCGTCAGCAATTCGGCCGGTTGCTGCGCCTTGGAAACGAACCCACGCGCGCCCGCCCGGAGGCTGCGTTCGACCCAGTTGCCGCCTTCGAACGTCGACAACACGATCACCGCCACCTCGGGCCGCTGGCTGTGCAGGTCTTTGATCAGGTCCAACCCGTGAGAATCACGCAGCTTGAGGCCGACGACAGCCAGGTCCGGCGACTTCGCCCGGGTGATGGCCAACGCCTCGTTTCGACTACAAGCCTGCCCACACTCGACGAAATCAGGCTCGGCGTTGATCAGGGCGGCCAGCGGCACCCGTGTGAGCGGGTGCTCATCTACGAGCAGCACGCGCCTGACTTTTGATTTGGTGACACTTGCCATCAATGAAGTGAGTTCAGACCAGATTGCTAGCCATGCGCGGTCAACGTCATTCCGGCTCACCACAGGGATTACGCTGACAGAAAGCTGCCCGGACGGACCCCGCGTGCAGCGTGAGCGGCCTGTATTTCAACCACCTCGATTCGAAATATTTAGCCGTGGGGGCCATAAAAGGTCAGGTTGCGGAAATTATTTCAGGACTTCACGGACCGGATCCTTGGCGAGCGGCGACCGCCGGTAGTGGGTCATACGGTTGGACGCTACCGGAGCGCTCGGCCAGAGCCTGCGGCTGAGCCCTTTGCGCATGCGATCTGTCCTGCCCCTCCGCCGCCAGGAACACATTTGTGCAGACCTGACCCTGTCAGGCTCTCATGATTGCCTCCATCGGGCAGATACAAACTACAAACCTGCCCCTCTCTGTTTGCCTGGCGGAGCTTGCATGCCTTTTCCGGGGCTCATTTCACCGGGTTCCCGCCGTCTCCCTTTGCGCCCCGGCCGCTGCCCTACGCTGGCTGACGCTGCCGCAGCCGCTTGAAGGAGGCATAGGGCAGGCAGGCGGAAGAGATGTTGTGGGCGACGCGCTGGTAGCCGTTGGGCCCAATGCACTCCCAGACGCCGTGCGCTTCAAAATCGGCGATCAGTTCGTGCAACAGGGCGAAGCCGGCGCCGGGTTGGTCCGTCTCGAACACCTCGGCCATCCAGCCAGTGGCGGTGCCCCAGTAAGTGCCGTTTTGGAATTGATCCGGCCGGGTCCACTCCGCCTCCACGACCACCCGCTGCCAGAACTCCGGCAAGAGGAGGTGCCGGACCTGCCCGCGCCAGAGGAAACGGTCCCGTTTCCCCCGGAGCGACCGTGCCACTTCCTGCCGCCGTGCCTCGGGCAGCGCCCCGCTGACGCAGGCGTAGGCCGAGCCCCAGATGTCCGCCTGGCGGCAGTCCTGCGAGCCGGCGAAATACAGGGCCTGCTCCGGCGACCACAGCAGATCGAGACTGGCGCTGATGTGTTCTGCGCAGCGCTCATGACGCCAGGCGTCGGCGCTCCGGTCCAATCCACGGGCCATCGCGGCGAGTATGCGGTGGGCCTCGCCGAGCAGCAGCGAGCAGAAAAGGTGGCGGCCGGTGATGGCGATCGTGTCGGTGAACCCGTAGGCCGTGTGCGGCGTGGCCGGATCGATCCAGACGAGTCCGGTGGACGCTTCCAGAGGAATAGTCGCCAGCACGCGTTCCAGTTGCGGATAGATCGCGGCGCAAAAATCTGGATCGGCACCGTGCTGCAGATGCGCCGCGCACAGTTTCACGAGGAACAGCGGGGAGTCCGTCACGGGTCTGGAACCGTGGCACACGTAGAAGACCTCGCCGTCGTTGCTGATGCGCTCGGGGCAGAGGCCGGCGGGCGAGAGCTTGGCAACCAGCAGGTCGACGATGGCCCGCACATGGGCGGGAGGGATGAACTCCGGCGCCGACTCGGCCATATAGGTGAAGTCGCGCAGATAAAGCGCCTTGTAGGCCTCGCCAAACGCGGCCGGCGTGTAGCCGACTACGCCGAGGGGGTGTGGCATCCGCGCGTGCTCGATCAGGGAGGCGACACGCTGCTGCAGCTGTCTGAAGTCTGCGGCGCCAGTGTCGGGCGGCGCACCGGCCTCCGTGACCACGGGTGATCCCGCGGTGCTTGGCCGTGTTTTGCTCATGCGGTTGAAGGGTGGGGGATGAAGCAGTTTCCGTTTACGGTGACAGGGCGATGATGCCGGTTGAGAGTGGCTATTGGGTCGCCGCATTCAAGGACGCAGACAACCGGCCGGGATGCGGTGGCGGAAACGGCTCTCGGGCGAAGCGCCGGCATCCGGCTGGCTTTGCCCGGATCGGACTGACGGCGGCCGGGATCAGAAGTCGATTTCCGGCGGGGCCTCACTCTTGGCCGTGAGGGTCACACAGACTTTTTGCTCACCGTGCGATCCTTGCACTTGCCAGACACCCTCATGGTGCGACAGGGCGATCTGCCCGTGCGCTCCGCCGGTAGGTGCGGCGGTGCAGACGGTCAGGATCTCATGGCTGCGTGCCGGTGCGGTGTCGACCTCGGCAAACGGAAAGATGCCTTCGCTTTCGGCGATGGCGATCCGACCGGCCCGGACCTGAAACCCGCCACTGGCTGCCACCCGGGCGTGCAGCGTGGCGAAGGGGCGGTCGATCTGAAACGTCGAGCCGGCGACGACACAGGCCCCGCGCTCGTCCTCGTTGAATGCCTGGAAGCGTGCCTGGACTGTAGCGGGAGCATCGATCAGGTCGACGCGATCGAGGAAAATGAGCACATCCGGTTTTAGAAATACCAGGGTGCGTTCGACGCGTGCCACGTTGGGGTTCACCAGGCGATAGGCCCCGGTCGCGTCGCTGGTCACGGTCATCCAGTCCGGGCCGGTTTGGTAGGCGGTGACCCGTGCCGTTGCCAATGATTCATTCGTGCCCTCGCGCCCATCGTGATACTGGTGGCACTGGCCATCGATGAGGATGGCCGTGTGGGCATCGGTCAGCCGGAGCCTCCAACGCGCCACAGTCGCGGAGTAGCCGGCAAAGAAGGGATCGTGGAGGAGCCGGTCACCATGCGCCTTGAAGATCACGCTGTTGCGATCGGCGTGCTCGTGATTGGCCGGACCTCCACTGCGAAGCGCGACGACGGCATCCGCCGGTCCCCAGCCGGTGCGGGAAACCACCGTGTCATTCAGCATGCGATGGTTGAGCAAGGCAGGCGCCGGCAGCGCCGACGGTGCATCCGCGTCATACCAAATGAGACCTTGATAGTATCTGACCTCACCCAGATGGTGCGCGAGGTGTTGGGAGACTGGATCGTTGAAGTTACGTCCCACCCAGGTGGCGAGGGAGATTTCCACTCCGCCGTTGGCATCGCCGAAATCCACGATATCGTAGGGCGGCGCGATGTGCGGGAGGGGGCTGCCCATATTCTTGGGTGCCACCGGGGCCGGTGGGGCAAGGCGCGGCAGCGTCATGCTGACGGCATATTGGATGGTGCCGGGATAATTGATCAGATTGCGGTCATCAATTCCCCGCGTGCGCCAAAGCACCTCGGCGAAGAGCGCCATGTCCAAGGTCGTGGGCACCCAGTAGCTCACCCCCTCATGGTAGCAGCCATCGCTGCCATACACGGCGGCAAACTCCCGCATGCTCGAGCGGGCCAGTTCCAGCCACTCGTCCGCTTGGGGATGACGGCCGTGGAGGCGGCAGGCCGCGATGCCGAGTCCCGCCGCCGGAACGGTCTTGAGGTTCGTCGGATTCAGAATCCACGGCCAGCGGCGCAGGTCGATATGACTGAAGCAAAATCCCTCATCGGGATTGTAAGACCAGCCTTTGACCTGCTCGGGATGTTTCATACCAAGGAGCGTGGTGGCGCAGGCGGCCGCCCCCTTTTCGGCGATATTCATTTCGACCTCCGCCCTGTCGTCTGCACTCAGGCTGTCGCCGAGCCAGTCGAGGCCAAAAGAAAGCGCCATCGCGGCCTCCGGTGCCCGCAACAGTCCGACCACGGTCTTGCCGTCTTCGAGAAACATGTCCCATTTGGGAAAATCAAGCAGGCGCCGCATGGCCAGCTTGGCGAGCGCCAGCTGTAGCGGGTCATGGTTCACCGCATAAACAAACGCCGCATGCTCGAAAATGATGCGGACACGCTGCATATCGCTGACCGTGCGGTTTAGGTGCACGTGATGCTCGAGAAAATCGATATCATCCGCGCGGTCGTTCGCGGCGAGTTTCCGCCAGAAGGCCGCAAACCGAGGCAGCGCCAGGTTCGTCCGGATGCGGGGCAGATCAGTCTCGTCAAAGAGGAGACTGCGGTGGGTGGGTGACGTCATAGAAGGATTGGACTGGCGCGCTTGGAAGGCTGGGGGGGCTTGGGTCAGGTTGCGGATATTGCCATCAGGGCTGCGCAGACCGGAACCTTGGCCATCATCTATCTCCGTGGGCGGGTCAAGTTGGTACTGAATGCCGAAGCGCCCGGACACTGCAGGCGGCTGAACCCTTCGTGCAGGCGATCAGTCCGACCGCCGCGAAGCCAGAACACAAATATTTGCACCGACTCTCTCAGTCCTTCATAATTGCTTCCATCGGTCAGCAACAAACTACAAAGCCCGACCCTCATGCTCGGCCCCAAGAAACTCGCGCTTACCGTCATCATGCGCAAACTCATCGTCCTCCTCAACCACCTCCTCAAAAACCCTCAATTTAAACTCGTCTGTAAGACCATTGCTGACCCTCTAATTGGCCCTCGCACCTTAACTCACTCCACCGAGCCTTTGGGCAGCAGGCCCTCAAGACCTGACGTCTTTTTAGGACTCCACGTAATGCACCACAAATCCTACTCCAACAAGAAGCGCCTGATACCGATATTTGTCTTCGCAATCACGATCATTACTCCGCCTTTCGCTTACGGCGCGGCCGCGCTGAAAGTCGCCGCGTTTTCCGTCGATGCGACCCCGCCGGCTGGCAGTCGATTGACCTATGACACGATGGACCGGGTCGTAGACCCTTTATGGCTCAAGGGCCTGGTCTTTCTCACTGAGGACAAACCGGTGGTTATCGTGGCAGTCGACTGGATTGGCATTGCCAGCGAAGGTCACCTGCGGTTTCGCGAAAAGATCGCGAACGCCGTGGGCACAACGGTTGATCGGGTGGCCCTGCATTGCTTGCACCAGCATGACGCGCCCTATCTGGCCATGAATTGGTCCGCCGCGGAAATCGCCGCCCGATACGGGCTCACCGGCGATGCTCCTTCCAACCTCCCCTTCGTGGAAGCATTGATGACCCAGGCGGGAGCGGCGGCCCAACAGGCTGCGGCCCAGGCGGAGGAAGTTACGCACATCGGTTTGGGCCAGGCAAAAGTGGCAAAGGTCGCCTCGAATCGCCGGATCCTCGGTCCTGATGGCAAGGTTTTGCATACCCGTTGGTCGACGACCAAGGAGCCCGAGATCCGGGCCTTCCCGGAAGGCCTCATCGATCCTTATCTGAAATCGATCAGCTTCTACCACGGCGACAAACTGCTGTCGGTCCTGACGTATTATGCGACCCATCCGCAGAGTTACTACCGTACTGGCGCAGCCGAGTCCGACTTTCCCGGGATCGCACGGATTCTGCGCGAGGACGAACTCGGTGTACCCCATGTCCATTTCAACGGAGCCGGCGGAAACATAACTGCCGGGAAATACAACGACGGCGACCACGACAATCGGGTGCGCTTTGCCGGTCGGCTGGCCAAGGGAATGGCCGAGGCGTTTGCGTCCTCGGAAAGGATCCCGGTCGATGAAAACACGTTTGGATGGGAGGTGGCCTCCGTTTCGCTGCCGCTGCAGAATGATGCCGAGGAAAGCCGCATGTTGGAACTGCTGGGGGACGAATCGGCCAAAAAGGAAGATCGGATGTCTGCCGCTTGGAAGCTCGCCTCGCTGCGTTGGCATCAAGCCGGGCACACCTTTGACCTCGCCTGCCTGCGGCTGGGAAAGGCTCGCGTGCTGCACATGCCGGGCGAACTGTTTGTCGAATACCAGCTGAACGCCGCCCGGTTGCGGCCCGATCTCTTTGTCGCGATGGCTGCGTATGGTGACAGCTCCCCCGGTTACATTGGCACGGCAGAGAGTTATGCCCAGGGCGGGTACGAGACCCAGAAGTCGCACGTTACTCTTCAGGCAGAGCAAGTGTTGATGGACGCTGTGAAACTGCTGTTGAAGGTGGATAAATAACCCATTTTCGGCAGCAGCTTGGAGAGATTTGAGCGATATTCAGGTTTGATGGGTCCTTAGCTCGGCGGTGCAAACCAGAGGTTCGCTCGGGGCGCGCGTTGCTAAATTTATCATGTTCAGATAGACACCTAAGGCCCTCCGCTATTTTCAGAAGGCCAAGCCTATATGCCCAAGATCCCCGCCATTGTTTTTCGCAGCGCCAATGCCATCGGGATCGAGGAGTTTCCTCGTCCGACGTGTGCGCCGGGCACCCTGCTCTGCCGCACGCGTTACAGCACGATCTCGCCGGGGACCGAGCTGCGCACGCTGCGAGGCGAACAGCAGGGCGCAACCTTCCCGCTGATTCCCGGCTATGCCTGGGTTGGCCTGGTCGAGGAAGTGGCGACCGATGTCACGGGATTTGCCCCCGGCGATTGGGTGTGCGGGCGCGCATCCGCACCGCTCGAGGGCATGGGTTCAACCTGGGGTGGTCACGCCGCGTTCCACGTCACGCCGGTCAGCGGCTACGCCGCTGCCGTGAAGCTGCCGCCGGGAGCAGATCCGCTGGACTATGTCCTGACGGAGCTGGCCGCCATCGCCTGGCGAGGGGTTTCGATGTGTGTGCCAACGCGGAACGAAACGGCGGTGGTCACCGGCCAGGGCATCATCGGTGCGCTGGCCACGCTCTGGCTGTTGCAGGCCGGGGTGCGGGTGGTGACGGTCGAACTGGACGCCGCCCGCCTGGAGCGCGCCCGCAGGTTCGGGGCGTTGACGGTGGATGCCGGAGCGCAGGACTCCGCGGCGCAGGTCAAGGCCATCACCGGGGGACCCGTGGACATCGCCGTCGAGGCCTCCGCCAGCCCCGCCGGGGCGCGGCTGGCGGCTTCGCTGCTGCGCTGGCCGCACGCCTTCAATAGCGCGATTTCCTACCGTCCCGACGAAGGGCCGGCACTCACCAACTACTGGCCGCGCCTCTGTCTGCTCGCTTCCTACACCCGGACGCTAGAGCTGCCGCCGGCGGGTCTGGTCGAGGTGGAGGGCGCGCTGGTGCTCCGGCCGCGCGATCGTCGCGTGGCAGACCGCTGCGAGATGGTGGAGCGCACGCGGAACGGGCTGCTGCAGACCGGGGACTTTGTGGAGCCGCCACGCCCGTTCACCGCTGCGCCGGAGCTTTACCGCACGCTGCGCGACGAGCCGGCGAAGGCCCTGACCTTCATCCTCTCCTGGCCGTGACCGGAGCCGCCCTGCCAATTGAGGCCAAAGCGGTTCAAACCTATACACCCCCACGCCGCGATCTAAGGCTCCCACCTCCGATTCCCGGGCCGCTGGCATCAACTGCGGCTCGGTGCGCAAAGAAATCGCGCGCCGCCGCCGGCGCGCGTGCCCTGCGAAAATCGCTGCCTGACCAACAGGCGGCTCAGCTGAACTTCACGCCGCGCATGTCGCCGGTTTCCATGAACTGCTGGTGAAACGCGAAGGCATTGCGCAGGGACTGCGGAGTCTGGCCACCCTTGGAGAGATCGACGTACTGGCGGAGCGGGGTCAGATAGAGGGTCAGGGTCAGATAGCGGGTCAGGTTTGTAGTTTGTAGTCTGATGATGCCCTGCCTCGGATCTGATTCCCCGGGATTCGAGGCGATAGGGGAGGAGTGATGGCTTATAGGGGAGGATTCAGGAGTTAGGAGTCAGAATCCAGAAGGAGGATCAGAGTTTCGCGAGAATTTGATTGAGGGTTGCGCTGGGGCGCAGGGCCGCAGCCGCTTTCGCATCATCGGGTTGATAGTAGCCACCAATATCGGCTGGTTTGCCCTGCACGGCGAGTAGCTCGGCGACGATATGCGGCTCGGCGGCGGTCAGTTTCTCGGCAACCGGCACGAAGGTAGTCCGCAGTCCGTCGTCCGTGGTCTGGGCGGCGAGCGCCTGGGCCCAGTAGAGGGTCAGGTAAAAATGGCTGCCGCGGTTGTCGGTGGTGCCGAGTTTGCGGCCGGGGGAGCGGTCGTTCTCCAAAAACTTACTGGTCGCGGCGTCGAGGGTGTCGGCGAGGACCTTAGCCTTCGGGTTCTGCTGGGTCTGGCTCAGGTGTTCGAGCGAGGCGGCGAGGGCAAAGAATTCACCGAGGGAGTCCCAGCGCAGGTAGTTCTCCTGCACGAACTGCTCGACGTGTTTCGGAGCCGAACCGCCGGCGCCGGTCTCGAAGAGCCCGCCGCCGTTCATCAGTGGGACGATGGAGAGCATCTTGGCGCTGGTGCCGACCTCGAGGATGGGAAAGAGGTCGGTGAGGTAGTCGCGGAGCACGTTGCCCGTGACGGAGATCGTGTCCTGGCCAGCCTTGAGGCGCTCGAGCGTGACGAGGCAGGCGGCGGCGGGGGGCAGGATTTTGATGTCGAGTCCCGTGGTATCGTGTTTTTTGAGGTATTGCTGGACCTTGGCGATGACCTGCGCGTCGTGCGCGCGTTTGGCGTCGAGCCAGAAGATGGCGGGGGTGTTGCTCAGGCGGGCGCGGGTGACGGCGAGTTTCACCCAGTCTTGGATCGGGGCGTCCTTGGTCTGGCAGGCGCGCCAGATGTCGCCTGCGTCGACCTGATGTTCGAGCAAGACCTGAGGGCTGAAACCTGAAACCTGAGAAGGGTCGGAGGGGATGGTGACGACGCGGACGGTGCCTTTGGCGGGTGCCACAAAGGTCTTGTTGTGCGAGCCGTATTCCTCGGCGGCTTGCGCCATGAGGCCGACATTGGGGACGGAGCCCATGGTCGCCGGATCGAAGGCGCCGTGCTTTTTGCAGAAATCGATCGTGGTCTGGTAAACGCCGGCGTAGCAGCTGTCGGGAATGACGCAGAGGGCGTCCTGCGGCTTGCCGGCGGCGTCATACATCTTGCCACCGACGCGGATCATGGCGGGCATGGAGGCGTCGACGATGACGTCGCTCGGGACGTGAAGGTTGGTGATGCCTTGGTCCGAGTTGACCATGGCGACGGCGGGGCGGGCGGCGAAGACGGCCTTGATGTCAGCCTCGATGGCGGCGCGCTGGTCGGCGGGGAGTTTTTGGATTTTCGCGACGAGGTCGCCGAAGCCGTTGTTCAGGTCGACGCCGAGGGTGGCGAGCGTAGCGGCGTGCTTGGTGAAGAGGTCCTTAATGAAGACCCGGACGGCGAGGCCGAACATGATGGGGTCTGAGACCTTCATCATCGTGGCCTTGAGGTGGAGCGAGAATAGGACGCCGTCTTTCTTGGCCTTCGCCATCTGCTGGGCGAAGAAGGCGCCGAGGGCCTTCTTGCTCATGAAAGTGGCGTCAAAGATTTCGCCGGCCTTGAGCGAGGTCTTTTCCTTGAGGACGATGATTTGCGCGGCCTTCGCGACGGCTTCGGGCGATGCGCCGGCGGTTGCGGGCGACGGGACGAACTCGATGCGCACGGTGGTCGCGGCGGGGACGGTGACGGACTGCTCGTTGGAATAGAAATCGTCGTGGCCCAGGGTGGCGACGGAGGTCTTCGAGTCGGGTGCCCACTTGCCCATCGAGTGCGGGTGTTTCTTGGCGTAGTCCTTGATGGCCTTCGGCGCGCGGCGGTCGGAGTTGCCCTCGCGGAGGACCGGATTGACGGCGCTACCCATGATCTTGGCGTAGCGGGCGCGGAGGGCCTTTTCGGCGTCGGTTTTCGGGTCGGCGGGGAAAGCGGGCACCTTGTAGCCGTGGGCCTGCAGCTCGGTGATGGCCTCAATCAGCTGCGGCACCGAAGCGCTGATGTTGGGGAGCTTGATGATGTTGGCCTCGGGCTGGGTGGCGAGGACGGCCAGTTCGGCGAGGGCGTCGGGGACGCGCTGGGTCTCGGTGAGGCATTCCGGGAACGCGGCGAGGATGCGGCCGGCGAGGGAGATGTCACGGGATTCCACGGCGATGCCGGCGTGCTTCGTGAAGGTCTGGATGATCGGCAGCAGGGAATAGGTGGCGAGGGCAGGGGCCTCGTCGGTTTTGGTATAGATGATGGTGGGCAGGGAGGACATGGAGGGAAGGGGGAGTGAGGGAGCGGGAGATAAGGAGTAAGGGATAAGGGGTAAGGAGCAAGAGAAGGGGTAAGAATTTATCCGGAACCATACAGTTGAACCACGAATGCACACGAATTGACATGAACAGAAACTGAGGGAGGCAGGGAGAGAACGGTGGAGTCCGCTCCAGAGTGGTCGATGCGGATGCAGCCCCTGGCCCGCATCTCCGTTGCCTCTGCTTCCTTGTCAATTCAGCCTTCGCCCGGGAGCACAGGGCCATTCATAGCTGCCTTATGAGTTTTTGCGCTTTTGGTGGCAAATTAATCTCAGGAGCTGACTGAATCCGTCTTAGCGCTTGCACTACACGGGCTGAGGAGTTACCCCCAGCGCCTCCCCTATATTCAAGCGCAAACCCTGAGGGTCAGCCCGCTTGGATTTTCAATGCCCTACGCCTAAATCACCATGCTCGGTCCCGTTCTGATATTCATCGCCGGCATCGCCGCCACCGTGGCGGTGGGGGCGGTGGCCATGTTCTACTGGCAGCGGCACCAGGCGGCGGTTGCGCAGGCGGCCGCCCCGGAGGTGCGTGATGCCGCGCTGCCGGAGCGCACCGGACCCACGTCGGATCCCTTTGCGCAATATTGGTCGCAGCGGTTGTTCGATTTGCTGGAATGGAGACGTTTTGAGTGGCTCGTATCGGCCTACATCGGGCAGCTGGGTTTCGAGGCCAAACCCGTGCGCATCGGTGAAGACGGCATGATCGAACTGCAGGGCTTTGAGCCTGGCGTCGAAAAACCCCACATGATTGTCCGATGCCAGGCCTGGAACCGGAATCGGGTGGAGGTGGGGGCCGTGGAGGCACTGCACCGCCAGATGCTGGAAACCGGGGTCCCGCAGGGGGCGTATTTCAACACGGCGGGATTCAGTCAGGCCGCCATGGTTTTTGCGACGAACAAGGAAATCGACCTGGTCAGTGGCGCGGAACTGCTCTCCCGCCTCGGTGAACTGCCCCTGGCCACCCAGACCGAACTGCTCGATCAACTGACCGATGGCGATTACACGACGCCCACGTGTCCGGCGTGCGACCAAAAGATGGTCCGGCGCGTGGTGGTGCAAGGTGCACAGGCCGGGGTGTATTTCTGGGGCTGCCGCAATTACCCGACCTGCGCGCGGACCTTTCCGATTGCGTGAGGGTGAAGGGCGGATTTCTTAACCGCGAATCTTCACCAATACCAAACGCACAATCTTTCAGACTTTAATCACCTATTCACGGATTCAAACCCATCCATCTGTGAGCATCCGTGTGATCCGTGGCTGCCGATCCCGGGAGATTGCAGTGCTGAGGTGAGCGAGATACACTGTCTACTTGGCCAGTGTATTGCCCGTCCGCTCAGTTCAGGTGGAAGCCCAGGGCTTCCAGTTCGCCCAGGGTGAACGGTGCGCTGGCCAGGACTTCCTGCAATTTGTCGAGCGCTACGGCGAGCACGGGCGCATCAAATGTTGCGGCGCCGTCATCGGCGTCGTGCAACTGCAACGCCCAGTGGCTGCTGCCCGCGTCGGAACCGGTCTCGAACAGCGATCCATAGAGGTAATTACCCGGCAGGCCGGGATGCGGCCCGGTGCCGGGCACGAGGAACAGGCTGTGCACGGGATCGTGGACAGCGTCGGCGCGCGCCTTGGCGCGGTGATGGACGGGCCGGCCGACCACGCGCAGACGGAACCCCTCGGCCCGCGGCCGGTGCGCCGCCGGCAGCTGCGCGATGTAGCGGTCGTAGATGGCCGCGTTCGCCTCCAAGGCCTCCGGGTCGATGCTCCCGGCGAACAGTTCAGCGAGATTGCTGGCGTGAAAAAGTGGCACACGTGTGAGTGAGCGGGCGGTGACATGACCGTCCTTGAAGTCAGCGGAGGTGTAAATCTGATGCGAGGCGTGGAGCCGCCCGAGTGCATCCTGATAGGCGGGCGTGCCCGGCACGGCGCCGGCGGGGTGGCTCTCGATCATCTCGAGGACCGTTTGGTCAAATTGGGCGTGGGGATGGGCAGTCATGGCAGACGAAACGCGGACCATGGGGAGGACCGCGACCGCATGCAAGGTTGGGCCGCTGGCGGTGGCAAAAAAACTTGGCGCGGGCCGGACGCTGGCGATTGCGGGCTCGCGTTTGACCGGACGGCGGCTGCCAAATGACCCGATGCTGAGCCCGAAGCAAAGCTTCATCATCGGCCTGGCGGCGCTGGCCGCGCTCATCACGGCGGTATACTGGCCGGTCCGGACCTTTGATTTCGTGCGTTGGGATGACGACATCAACTTCACGCAAAACCCCCTGATAACCGCGCCGTGGTCCTGGGAGCTGGCCGGGCAGTTGGCCGGTGCCGGGCAGGCCCTCCGTTTCAAACCGGTGTATTGGCTGGCTTGCCGCGCACTGCACGGCGCCGCGGGTTTTAATCCCGCCGCGTGGCACTTCGCCGGGCTGCTCCTGCATGTGACGGCTGCGCTTCTGTTCAGCCTGGTGCTGCGGCAGATTCTGGATCGGGGGCGGCCCCCGGGTCCGCGCGTCATGGTCACCGCGTTGCTGGCCGCGGGCATCTGGGCGTTGCATCCGCTGCGCGCGGAGACTGTCGGCTGGGTGACGGCTTCCCCGTATGCGCTGACGGCGGTCTTTCTGCTCGGCGCATTCGCCTGTTACCTCCAGGCCCCCGGGGCAGGGCGTCAGGCCGGTCGGTGGCTGGCGGCCGCCTGGCTGCTCGCGGTGCTGGGTTATGGCACTTATCCGGCGGGTGCGACGTTTGGGCTATGGCTCATGGCCGTCGACTGCTGGCTGGGGCCGCGTGCCAGAACCGATGCGCCGACCTGGGCCGCGCCGGGGCGGGTCCAGTGGTGGCTGAAGCACGTCCTATTTTTGCTGCCGGCTGTGGCCGCCGTCGGCATCACGGTATGGACGCGTTACCAGACGCCGGGGATTTTCACCGCCGCACCGGATATTGCGGCGATCGGGTTGCCAACCCGCGTGGTCGTCGCTCTGGCCAATCTGGGAGTGCTCGCGTGGCGACTCGTCTGGCCCGTGAATCTCACCCCCAATCTGCCACCCTTGAATCTCGGGCTTGGAACCACGCTGCTGGCGGTGCTCGTGGCCGCCGGGGCGGCGGCGTTTGCCCTGTTGTGGGCTTGGCGGCAGCGCCACCGCGAGTCTGGGGTCGCGTTGGTCCTGCTGGGTTGCGCCGCTCTGGCCCTGCCTTGTCTCGGATTGACGGAACGGCCCAATTGGCCGGTGGACCGTTACAGCCATCTGGCGCATCTGGTCCTGATCGGGGGCGCTGCGGCGTTGACGCTTCGCCTGCAGGGCCGCTGGCTGGGGGCGGCCGCCCTGGCCGCCGTGCTCGCAGTGGTCGGCAGCGGGCAAGCCTCGCGCCGACAACTCATGATCTGGCAGGACAGCGAGTCGCTGTTTACGCACATGGAGCAGCATCCCGGCTTCGGTGACAATCCGCGGCAAAAAGGGCATGTTTACATTCTCTGGGCGCGCACTGAAGCCACGGCCGGCCGGTTGTCCAAGGCGGCGGAGCTTTTCAATCGCGCGCAGGAAACCTACGTGACCGCCATCCGCCTCGCCCTGCAGCGTCAGGACTACCCGGAAGCGTTGGCGCTCTGCTCCCATCTGGAGCACCACTTTGGACTCACGTCGACCATGCGGCGGGAAAAGGGCGCGTGGTTGCTGCAGTTGGGACGCAGGGCGGAAGCCATGGTGGAATTGCGTCAGGCCGAGAGCGGGCTGCCCGACGACCGGCGTTTGCAAACCCTGCAGGCGGAAGCCGCCACGCGCCCCCCGGCTCCGACCGGGCCGCGCCATGAGCGTTGACCGCCGGCAAAGCTTGGAACCGGCGGCTATGAAATAATTTTCGTGCAAATCCGCCCCACGGCATCGCAAACACGGCTTGCAGGGTGGAGAAGGATTTGCGGCTATCGGGGAAGCCCAATTTTATGAGTCTCTTCATCGGCATTGATTCCGGCACCCAGAGCGTCAAGGCGGTCGTCCTTGACCTTGACACGCGCAAAGTCGTCGCGGAGGCACGGGCGCCGCATGCCCTCATCGCCGGGCTGCCCGCCGGGCACATGGAACAGCATCCCCAGACGTGGACCGCGGCCATGGACCGGGTGATTGGCGAAGTCGCCGCGCAAATCGACCGGAGCCGTGTCCGTGGCATCGGCGTGTCGGGCCAGCAGCACGGCTTCGTGCCGCTGGATGCATCGGGGCAGGTAATCCGCCCGGCGAAACTCTGGTGTGACACCTCCACGGTCGCCGAATGCGCGATCCTCACGAAAAAGTTGGGGGGCGAGAAGGCCGCGATCCGGCAGGCCGGGCTCGCGTTTTTGCCGGGCTTCACCGCGCCGAAAATCCTCTGGCTGAAACGGCATGAACCGGCGCACTACAAAAAACTGCGCCACGTGCTGCTGCCGCACGATTATCTGAATTTCCATCTGACGGGAAATTACGGCATGGAGCCGGGCGACGCCTCGGGCACCGCGTTGCTCGATGTGCGCAAACGGACCTGGTCCAAGGCGGCGATCAAAGCGGTGGACAAGAATCTCGCCGACTGGCTGCCGCCGCTGGGCGATTCCGCCGGCATTGCGGGCACGCTGAGCCCCGCTCGGGCCAGGGCCTACGGCTTCGCCACGGACGTGATCGTGAGCGCCGGTGGCGGCGACAACATGATGGGCGCCATTGGCACGGGCAATGTCACGCCCGGCGTGGTGACCGCGAGTTTCGGCACGAGCGGCACGATCTACGCGTTTGCCCCAAAGCCCGTCGTGGATCCGCAGGGTGAGATTGCCGCCTTCTGTTCCTCGACCGGCGGCTGGCTGCCGCTGCTCTGCACGATGAACGTGACGACGGTCACGGAGCAGGTGCGCACGCTGTTTGGTCAGGACCATGCGGCCCTGAATGCGGCGGTGGCGGCCGTGCCGCCGGGGGCAGGCGGTCTGGTGTTGCTGCCATATCTTGCCGGCGAACGAACGCCCAACGTGCCGGCCGGGTCGGGCGTGCTGCTGGGCTTGAATCCGCAAACCTTCAGCGCGGGCCATGTCGCCCGGGCTGCCATGGAGGGCGTGACACTGGGCATGAACTACGGCCTGCGCCGGTTGGCGGCCCTCGGGGTCAAGGCGAAGGAAATCCGCGTGACCGGCGGCGGCGCCAAGTCGGCGGTGTGGCGGCAGATCATGGCCGATGTGTTTGGCGTGCCCGTGGTCGCCATGATGGAGGACGAGGGCGCCGCGCTGGGTGGCGCGATCCAAGCGGCCTGGGCGCTGGCGCGGCAGACGCAGCCGAAGACGGCCATCACACGGTTCACCGAAGGCAGCGTGGCGTTGAACGAATCCACCCGCTGCATGCCTGCAAAGACGAACGGGGCCCGTTACCGCGAACTGCAGGCCGTGCAGGACGAACTCAGCCTGAGCCTGCGCGGTCTCTTCCAGCGGCAGCACAGACTGGCGGAATATTGAGGCTCGCGGGACAGCCTGACAACCGAAGCAATCCCGCGGCCAAGGCGCCACGGCTTCGTTTCGCCTCCGGGAGTTTCTGAAATTCCGACCGGGGCCGCTTCGCCTTCGGCGCGTCAGTCCATGACGCGATGCTCAATGGCTGCCGTGCAATGCGACCGGCGAGCTGGAATCCGGTGTGATTGCAGGACGAATTCGCTGGCCGATGAGGTGGAGATTGATTCCCTGCACCCCAGTTTACATCACAATAATCCCATGAGCGCCTCCGCCACCAAACTCATCGGCCATGCCGAACACACCAAGGATGCCGCCGCCCGCGGCCTCCCGGGTCAGCTCCAGCGCCCGATCAAAATCACGATGCTCGGCGCCGGCAGCGGTTTCACGCCGCGGCTGATGAACGACGTGCTGCGCATCCCCGGCGATGAGGGCGGCACCATTGCGCTGGTGGACATCGACCGTGAACGGCTCGACACGATGACCAAACTCGTCACCCGGCTCGCGCAACAGCTCGGCAAGACGAACTGGAAGGTCATTGGTTCGGCCGACCGCCGCAGCGTGATGGCGGGTTCTGACTACCTGGTGAATTGCATCGAGGTGAGCGGCACCGCCTGCGTGCGTTTCGACAACGACATCCCGGCAAAATACGGCATCGACCAGTGCATCGGTGACACCATCGGTCCGGGCGGCCTGTTCAAGTCCATGCGCACCATCCCGGTCTTTCTGCAGATGCTGAAGGATGCGGAGGAACTTTGTCCCGGGGCCCTCGTGCTCAATTACACCAACCCGATGTCGATGATGTGCCTGGCAGCCGGCCGCACGTCCACGATGGAGCTCATCGGACTCTGCCATTCCGTGCAGGGCACGAGCCAGCTCCTGGCCGACCGCGCTGGCGTGCCGATCGGGGAAATGAAGTGGGAATGCGCGGGCATCAACCACCTCGCGTGGTTCACCAAACTGGAGCATCAGGGCCGCGACCTTTATCCCCGGCTTAAGCGCAAGGCGGCGGCGGAACTTGCCCGCGCGTTCAAGGAAGGGCGCCCAAAGCAGCCGAAGCGCATCAGCCCCTCCCAATGGGAGGCCCCCGCCTGGCACAAGGATATTGTCCGCAAGGACATGATGCTGCACTTCGGCGCTTTCATCGCCGAGTCAAGCGGCCACCTGTCGGAATATGTGCCCTATTACCGCAAACGGCCGGACCTGCTGGCACGCTACAGCCGGGAGGGTTACGATGGTGGGACGAGTTTTTACGCCAACAACTGGCCGACCTGGCGCAAAGGGGCGGACAAGCAGCGGGCGCAGATGCTCGCCGGCAAGCTCCCGATGGAGTGGAAGCGCAGCTGGGAATACGCCAGCTGGATCATCGAGGCCCGCGAGAAAGACTCGCCGTTCCGGATTCACGGCAACGTCATGAACAACCACCGGGGCGCCGGTCAGCTCATCACCAACCTGCCGGCCGACGGGTGCGTCGAGGTGGCCTGCATGATCGACCGCAACGGCGTCAACCCGACGCGTTTTGGCGCCCTGCCGCGCCAGATGGCGGCTCTGTGTGACGCCAACATGCGCATGTTTGATCTTGGTGCCCAAGCCTGCATCGAACGTTCGATCGAGAAGGCGATTTACGCCCTGATGCTGGACCCGCTGAGCGCGGCCGTCTGCAGCCCGGCCGAGATCAAGCAAATGACGCTGGAGTTGTTCAAGGCGGAGAAGAAATTCCTGCCGGGCTACAAGTGAGCTTTATCAGGATGGGGTGGGCTGATTGCCGGGCCTTCATCGGCCGGCGACCGGCCACTACCGTCCGGGCTCGAAAAGCTCGATCCGGTCCTCCCCGGTGGAGAGTTTGCAGCCGCGATACATGCCGGGCGTGTTGAACGGCATCGCGATATTGCCCCGGGCATCAAGTGCTATGACACCGCCGGTGCCGCCCAGCGCGCCCACCCGGGCGATGGTTTCGGCGGCGGCGGCGGCGAGCGGCCGGTGCAGATATTCCATCCGGGCGGCAATGTCGTAGGCGACCACGGCGCGGATGAAATACTCACCGTGACCGGTGGCGCTGACGGCACAGGTGCGGTTATTGGCGTAGGTGCCTGCGCCGATGATCGGTGAATCACCCACCCGGCCAAATTTCTTGTTGGTCATGCCGCCGGTCGAGGTGCCGGCGGCGAGGTTGCCGGCGCGATCCAGGGCGACACAGCCGACCGTGCCGAATTTCCGCTCGTCCAAGACAAGGGCGCCGGCCGCGGGTTGCCTCCGGAGGCCTCCCGGCATACCGGCGGCCGGCCGGCCCTTGGCTTCCGCATCACGCGCCTGTTGGAGCTGCGCCTTGCGGCGTTCAGTTTGGAAATACTCATTCGGCACGAGCGTATAACCGAGCGAGGTGGCAAATTGCTCGGCACCGGCGCCACTGAGCAGGACGTGCGGAGATTTTTCCATGACGTCGCGCGCGAGGACAATGGGGTTCCTGATGTGCCGGACTCCGGCGATCGCACCGGCGGTGATGGTGCGTCCGTCCATGATGGCGGCGTCGAGCTCACAGACTCCGTCGGCGTTGAGCACCGCGCCCCGGCCGGCGTTGTAGAGCGGGGAATCCTCCAACCGGCAGACCGTGGCCAGCACGGCATCGAGGGCGGTGCCACCGTCTGCCAGCACAGTGTAACCGGCATCAAGCGCCGCCTGGAGGGCGGTGCGGTATTCCGCTTCCAGTGCGGCCGGCAGGTCGGCGCGCAGGATGACACCGGCGCCACCATGGACGACGAGTCCGAAAGGGCGCGGGGGAGCGGGGGTTTCGGCCCGTGTGCAGCATGCGCCGAGGACCAGGGCGGTGAGGCGGCAGAGTTGCTTCAGGCTCATGGAATTCCAGCACAACCCGCCGGCCGGTGCGCTGCGGTGGCCGTCCGAAGTTGCATGCCAGTTGGAACGGTCGCGCGGCCTACGGTGCCCGGCCGGCCGCCCGGGCGAACTCCATATTGTGGATGACATCCGCCAGCCGGTTCCGGATCACTTCGTTTTCTTCGTTGGGGCTGAGCCGGTAGAGCCTGCCTTCGGTGACACGCTCGGCCAGTTCGAGACTGATCACATAGACGAAACCGTTGCGGACAAAGATCATGTTGCCGCGTTTCGCGATGGGAACCGGTGCATCCGGGGAGGGCTCGACCAGGCGATGCCTGAACATGGTTCCCCCTGGCAGCAACGCATAAACCAGCAGGCTCCCGTCTAGCAACTGGGGCGCAAAGTCCGCCGTCTCAATGCTGACGTCCTTATACGTGCGCTGGTAATCGGGCAGCACAAAGTTATAGAAAAAATAGCCCAGGTAGTCTTTCAGTCCGCGGGTGGAAAACTCCCAGCGCTGGGTGGCGTCCTGGGCGAAACTGGCAATGATGATATGCACCGAGTATTGGTCCTGGAAGACCACGACGTTTTCGCTGTCCGAGACCACGCCGCCGAGTTCCGGCAAGACGGGGATGGTGATGCGGAAGGCGCCATTGGGCGCGGTGTAAGTTTTGCCCTCGACGTGGCCCAGCAAAGGGGGCGGTTCAGTCTGGGCCAGCCCCAGGGCCGGGACATGCAGAGCTAATAAACCTAACAGGAGGAAGCGGAGCATGGGCGCGACAGTAGGACAGGGCCGCGGGCTTTCAAGCCGGCGCTTGCAGCAATTTCCAGAGTGCGACGGGCACCGCCTCGGGCCGGGTTTTGGCCGAGAGGCCGGCGCGGGCCAGGACCGCGAGCCAAACCGCGCCGCCGTCCGGCAGTCGGTTGCGCAGCAGGGCCCCAAGTTGCTTGCGCCGCTGCTGGAAGCAGGCGCGGATGAGCTGCTTGGTTGCAGGCAGAAAGACGAAAGGGTCGGATTTGCGCACCAACTGGAGCAGGCACGAATCCACGTCGGGCCGCGGATGAAAACAGGCCCCGGCCACACGGTGGCCGGGCGCGATATCGTAGGCGGCCTGCAGGAAAATCGAAATGGCGCCGAAGGTCTTGGTGCCCGGAGGCGCGGCGTAGCGTTGGGCCGCCTCCAATTGGAGCATCAAAACCATGCGGGCGGGCAGCGGGCCGCTGAGCACGGCATCCATCCAGGGGGTTGAGATGGCGTAGGGCAGGTTGGCGACAATCTTGCCGCCCGGTGCAAGTTGCGAGGGCAGGCCGGCCAAGGGCTCCTCGACCGCATCACCCTCCATGAGGTGCAGCGTTTCCGGATACTGCACCGCCAGGGTGTGGCGAAGGTGCACGGCCAGGGTCGTGTCCTTTTCAACCGCCCAGACCCCGGCACCGGCCTCGAGCAGGGCGGAAGTCAGGGTGCCGAGCCCAGGTCCTACCTCCACCACGGTATCGCCGGAGCGGACACCGGCGAGGTCCAGGGACTTGCGCACGATGTTTCCGTCCACGAGGAAATTCTGGCCAAGAAAGCGTTTGGGCTGGTGGCCGAGGCGGGTCAGCAACTCACGGGTGGCGGTGGGCGAAAGCGGCATGGTCAACGGCCGGCCCGGGCCAGGGAGGCAAGCAACGCCGCCGGATCGTGTGCCCGCATGAGGGCTTCGCCAACGAGGACTCCATGCGCCCCGGCGGCGCGGACCCGGGCGGCATCGCCAGCGGTGGTGATGCCGCTTTCACTGATGGCGATCACGTCGGTGGGAAACTGCGGGATGAGCCGCTCGCTGAGGCCGAGGTCGGTGGTGAAGACGGCGAGGTCACGGTTGTTGACCCCGATAATCGCCGCGCCATGGCGGACGGCACGCGCGAGTTCGGCCTCGTGATGGATCTCGAAAAGCGCATCGAGCCCGGCCGCCTGTGCGGCCTCGTGCAGGGCCTGGATCTCGTCGTCAGTGAGGGCGCGGACAATGATGAGAATGGCACTGGCGCCGGCTTCACGGGCCATGCGCACTTGGATGGGATGGACCATGAAGTCCTTGCGCAGGCAGGGGATGGCGGGAGGCTCGGCGCGAAAGAGGGCGGTGACGGCGCGAAGGTCGTCGAGTGTGCCGCCAAAGAATTTCTCGTCGGTGAGCACCGACAGCGCACTGGCGCCCGCCGCCCGGTATTTTACGGCCTGTGCGGGGGCGGCGATGCCGGGGGCGATCGACCCGGCGGAAGGGGAGCGGCGCTTAATCTCCGCGATGACCGCGAGCCGACCGTCGGCGCGGCGCAGGGCGGCGGCAAAGGAAGGCGCCCGGGGCATCGCGTTATCGAGGGCGGCGAGCTCGGCCGGTGGCACGGGGCGGACCAGCGCGGCGATTTCCCGCCGCTTCCACGCCATGATCTCGCTGAGTTTATCGGCCATGCAGGGTCCACGGAACACACGTCGGCCACGGAAGACAAAGCCGAAAAATATCCGTGTGTTCCGGCGGCGCCGCGGGCAACTTGGCCGCATGAGCGCACTCGACGAGCTTCGCCGGACCATCGCCCGCCTGCGCGGGCCGGATGGCTGTCCCTGGGATCAGGAGCAGACCCATGCCTCGCTGGTGCGCTGCCTGATTGACGAGGTGAGCGAGCTCATCGACACCATCGACCGGCAGGACCTGCCGCATATGCGCGAGGAACTGGGCGACGTGCTGACCCAGGTGGTATTCCACGCCCAGCTCGCGGAGGAGGCGGGCCGTTTCAACCTGGAGGACGTGGCCCGTGAGGTGAATGAAAAGCTGGTGCGTCGGCATCCCCACGTTTTCGGCGCGCACAAGCTTGGCACCACGGAGCAGGTGCTGGTGCAGTGGGAGAAGATCAAGCAGGAGGAGAAGAAGGCCGGCGGCAAAATGGAAAGCCACGTGTTCAAGCCCCAGCCGCCCCGCCTGCCAGCGCTGATGTTCGCCGAAGCAGTCTGGAAGCAAATCGAACAGCGGCGACTGCCCGTGACCGCCGGGGTGGACCCAGCCAAGGTGCAAGCACTCGCCCGGCAACTCGACGAGGCGGCGCTGGGCTGCATGCTGTTTGAGATTGCCGCGGCCGCCCGGGCCAAGGGGCTCGATCCCGAGGGCGCGCTGCGGTTGCACACGGAGAAGGTGATGCGCGATGTCGAAGCCAACGTCCAAGCCGGAAACACCCCCGTCCCCGCCTGAAGCGGTCATCGCGGAATGGTGGCAGCCGTTTGCGGACTACCTCGCGAAGGAGCGCCGATATTCCCCCTACACGCTGCGCAACTACCGGCAGGCCTTTGACGACTTTCACCGCTGGCTGGCGTCGGCCGGACTGGTCGGCCGTCGCTTTGACGAACTCAGTGTGCGCGAGGTGCGGGACTTTGTAATCGAGGCGCAGCGGCGCTACGGCCGGCGCACGCTGCACAACCACGTTTCCGGCCTGCGGGCGTTGGCCAAATTCTGGGTGCGGCGCGAACGCCTCCGCCGAAATCCCTTTGTCGGAGTGCCGTTGCCCAAACTGGAAAAACGCCTGCCGCAATTTTTAACCGAGGAGCAGATGCGGCGGCTGCTGGGCGGTCCGCAGCGACTACTGGAAACCCAGGGCATCGACGCCTTCACGGCGTGGCGCGACCGGCTGGCCATGGAGCTGCTCTATGGTGGCGGTCTGCGGGTGAGTGAACTGGTCGGGCTCAACTATGGAGCCATTGATTTCCAAGGCGGCGTGGCACGCGTGCTGGGCAAAGGACGCAAGGAGCGGTTGTGCCCGCTGGGGCGGGTGGCGATGGCGGTGTTGGCGAAGTTCCGACAAGAGCATGCGCTTGAGACCGGTCCGGCCGCGCCCGTGTTGGTCAACACCCGGCACACGCGACTGGGGGTGCGCGAAGTCCAGTTGCTGTTGAAGCGTTATCTGGCCCTGGCCGAACTGCCGCAGGAGCTGACACCGCACAAGTTGCGCCACAGCTATGCCACGCACCTGCTGAACGCCGGCGCCGACCTGCGGCTCGTGCAGGAGTTGCTGGGGCATGCGCAACTCGCCACGACGCAAATCTACACTCACGTCAGTGTGGCGCGTCTGCAGGAAGTTTACGCCAAGGCGCACCCGCGCGCCTGAGC
>CAJBES010000056.1 GCA_903952145.1 uncultured Opitutaceae bacterium
TGGGCAGCCAGCGGTGTCACCTTGGTCGCCTTGGTCGCCTTGGTCGCCTGTATGGTTCCGATGGCTGCCCGCGACAAAACTGTGAACGCGAACCAATGCCGAGATTGGGACAACAGACGATCAGATGAAAACGAAAGCATCAACCATGAAACACTCCTGCACGCTCCTCGCCTCCCTGCTGCTGGCGCCGCTGGCCGGGCTGCATGCCGCCGAGGCAAAGCCTGCTGCCAAACCCAACATCATCTTCATCCTCGCGGACGATTTGGGGTACGGTGATGTCGGCTGCTACAACAAGGACTCGAAAATCCCGACTCCGAATCTTGACCGGCTCGCCGGCGAGGGAATGCGCTTCACCGATGCCCATGCGGCCTCTTCGGTCTGCACACCCTCGCGCTATGCGATCCTCACGGGGCGTTATGCGTGGCGCACGCGGCTTCAGCGGGGCGTGCTCGGATTGTGGGGAAAGCCGCTCATTGCCCCCGATCGTCTGACCGTGGCATCGCTGCTCAGGCAGCACGGCTACGCGACAGCGTGCATTGGCAAGTGGCATCTGGGCTGGAACTGGCCGGTGAAAGACGGCAGGCAGCCAGGAAGCAGCAAGGGCCAGAGCAACGTGGATTTTGAAAAGCCCGTGGCTGACGGTCCGACGACGCGCGGCTTTGATTATTACTTCGGCACCGATGTGCCGAACTATCCGCCGTATTGTTTCATCGAAAATGATCGCACCGTCGGCATTCCGTCGTTGTGGAACACCGGGCGTGCAGATAGTTTCAACATTCCCGGGCCGATGGTGCCGGACTGGAAGCTGGTGAACATCCTGCCCAAACTGACCCGGCGCGCGGTGAAGTGGGTCGAAGACAGCGCCAAAGACGGCAAGCCTTTCTTTCTCTATCTGCCGCTCACATCGCCTCATTACCCCATCGTGCCGGCACCGGAATTCAAAGGCAAATCGAAGGCCGGCGATTATGGCGACTATGTGTTCCAGACCGACTGGACCGTCGGCCAGGTGCTTGATGCCTTGCAGCGCACGGGCGTTGCGGAAAACACACTCGTCATTTTCACCAGCGACAACGGCCCCGAGGTTGCCGGCGAGGTGAACCCCGGCGCCTACGATCGTGTTCAGCAGTTTCAGCACCACAGCATGGGCGTTCTTCGCGGCGTGAAGCGGGATACCTGGGAGGGCGGTCATCGCGAGCCGTTCATGGTTCGGTGGCCTGGCAAAATCAAGCCGGGCACGGTGAGCGGTGAGACCATCTGCAACGTGGACTTCATGGCGACTGTCGCCGCTCTGCTCGGCACGCCACTGCCGCCGAACGCGGGCGAGGACAGCTTTAATCTGCTTCCGGTGCTGCTCGGCGAAGGGCATGCCCGGCCCGTGCGCCCGGCCACTGTGCATCACAGTTGCTCCGGCAAGTTCGCGATTCGCAAAGGCGACTGGGTTTTCATTGACGCTCCGGCCGGCGATGACAACGGAGCCTGTGGTGAGCCGCAGTGGTTTAAGGACGAACGCGGCTACTCCAAGGATAATCTGCCCGGCGAACTGTTCAATGTGCAGGAAGATGTGTCCGAGCGCCAAAACCATTTTGCCAAGCGTCCCGAAGTGGTCCGCGAACTAAAGGAACTGCTGGAGAAATACCAGCGCGACGGCCGCAGCACCCCCGGTGCGCCGCAGAAGAACGATGTTCCCATCGGCACTGCCGAGCGGGCAAAAATTCGGCTCACAGAATGAACAGCTATTGGTTGGAAAGTGAAAATTTATAGCCGTTTTGTCTATGTATATGTTTATGTCATCTGGTTAGATTAGTCAATATGCCCCGCCCTTTGTTCCTTTGCTCCTCTGTGCCTATCTGGGCAGTTACTGAACAACGAAAGCAACAACCATGAAACACCTCCTCGCATTTCTCGCCGTCCTGCTGCTGATGCCGCTGGCCGCGCTCCAGGCCGTCGAGATCCGTGATTTGCGATGTGAGTATAGGAACAACCCGCTTGGCATCGACGTGGTGAAGCCCCGGTTGAGCTGGGTGATCGAATCCGACCGTCGCGGTGAGCGGCAGACCGGGTATCAGGTGCTTGTCGCATCGGCGCCGGAACTGCTGGCCAAGGACAAAGGTGATCTGTGGGACA
>CAJBES010000057.1 GCA_903952145.1 uncultured Opitutaceae bacterium
AATACGTACCTGAAGCGATAAGCTGTTCGAGTACATCGGCTGATTCGGTAAATTTATCCTGGAACAAATAAGCCTTTCCAAGTAAGGCCTGAGCTGCACCTTTTGTAGCTCTGCCAGTCTGAGTGGGAGTTACAGGTAAAACACCGGCAGCAAAAATAAGATCGGCTTCAATTTGTGCATAAACCTCGGCAACCGGCAGACGCGGGAGAGAAGTTTCGTCACCAAGGATAAATCTTTTATCAACTTTCATTGGAATCGGGCCAAACCATTTTACGAGTTCGAAATTGTAATAAGCTCTGAGGAAGCGGATTTCGCCAATCATTTGCTCTTTGCAGTCGGCGAGATAGGCCTTGGCCTGGGGGATGGTGAATGTCCCAAAGTGGAAAATGCTGGCGGCGAGCACGGCACTGGCATGGCCCTGGTCGAGCACCTCGGTCAGATGCGCCAGCGTGCCCGCACCGCCGGAGGCGATGACCGGCACTTCGACCGCATCACTCACGGCCCGCGTGAGATTGAGATCATAGCCCGCACCCGTGCCGTCCCGGTCCATGCTGGTCAGCAGGATCTCGCCGGCGCCGAGGGACACGGCTTGCTTGGCCCATTCCACGGCGTTAAGATCGGTGGGAAAGCGTCCACCGTGTGTATAGACGCGCCAACTGCGGCCGTCCGGTTCCTGTTTGGCGTCAATCGCGACGACGATGCACTGGTTGCCAAACTTGCGCGCGGCTTCTCTGATGAGATCGGGATTTTTGATCGCAGCGGTGTTGAGGGAAATCTTGTCGGCGCCGGCTTTCAGCATCGCGCGGATGTCGTCCACCGAGCGGAGCCCGCCCCCGACGGTCAGCGGCATGAAGCACTGCTCGGCCGTGGCCCGGACGACATCATGCATGATGGCGCGGTCGTCGCTGGAGGCCGTGATGTCGAGAAAGATCAGCTCATCCGCGCCCTGCCCGTCATAGGCCCGCGCACAGGCCACCGGGTCGCCGGCGTCGCGGAGTTCCTGAAATCTGACGCCCTTGACCACGCGCCCGGCATTGACATCGAGGCAGGGAATGATGCGGCGGAACAGCATGGGACGAATTGCACGTCATGGCGGCCGGGCGCCGTGCAGGGATTTCCGGCGGCCTTGGCGACCAGGCACGAAGAGAGGTTCAGACTTGGGTGACGTCAGGATCGAAATTCACCGCCAGGCGGTAGATATGGCCCGGCCGCATGATGAGCGGGTGGTCGCGCACCAGGTGTTGCACGTAGTGGATTTTGCCGTAGTTCGTGCGGTAGGCCGGTTCGTTGCTGACCACCTCGGTTTCGCGCCAGGTCGCCTGAAAATCGTCCTTGGCCACACTGCAGCGATGTCCCTGCGGGCCAAGGGCAAAGGTGCCGTTGACGTGGTAAGTGGAATGCGGGGCCGCGATGGCGAGCACAAAGCGGAATTTATCGAGCGTAACCTGCTGCGGCACCGTATAGGCAAACTCGCAACTGATCTGGCTGCCGGTGAAGATCCACTGGACCTTGACGCTGCCGAGTCCCTTCAGGATTTCCTCCTTGGTGCTGATGAGTTCCGGTTGCTCATAGCGGAAGTAAAAGCTGTTGCGCAGGCCAAGACCGGTCACGCAGTTCTTGCCGTAAAAGGCGGGCAGGGTGACCTGTTCGCCGAAGGTCAGCTCGGGGAGCATGATCGGCAGGTAGACGTTGTTGGGCCAGTCGAAGATGCCGGGGCAGTGCGGGAAGGGCAGGGGATCACTTGAGAGATTGCCCCCGCAGCTAATCAGCGGGATCTGGGCGTGCAGGCCGCTGACCGCATCGCGGTAGAGGAACAGGCCTTGTTCCTTGCGGTTGCTTTTGTCGAAAATGACGAAACGACCGCTGGTGCGGGTCGCTTCAATTTTGGGCGGGCCGGGGGGCATCGACACCGTCTTGGCCAGACGCGACCACTGGCAGAGGTAGCGCGCTGCGTCGAAATTTGCCATGCGCGTGGTGTGCTGCTCATACGCCGTGCGCTCGGTGTCGCGCAGGTCGAGAAAGCCATGTTCCTGGTCGAGATAGGTCTCGTAAAAGAACATGAACAGCTTTCGGAGGATGTCATAGTAACGGACCTTTTGGTCGTCAGCAATCCAGCCGTCGCGCAAACCCTGCAAAATGAGGCTGATGCAGTGCATCTGACCATAGGCGCCGGCGGCACGGCCGAAGGCCCAGCCGAGGCCGTCCGCCCGCACGAGGTCGGGCATCATCTTGATGTATTTTTCCGCGTAGGTGCGCAGCGTGGGAAGCTTGCGGTCGCGCACGCCACTGTTGGCGTGGAGTTGCAGCGCCGAGCGGATGAACACAAAGTTCATCACGCCATAGAGGTTGAAATTGCCGCCGAGGCCGGAAGTGGAGTCGTCGAAGAAGCCGGTGGAGCTGGTCTGGTTGATCCGTTCCACCATGCGCTCAATGAGGCGCGAAGTTTCGTCCTTCTTGGACAGGCCGAGGGAATAGCGGGCCACGGCCTTGGCGACGTTGAACGCCTGCCAGTGATTGTCGTAGTCGCTGCGTTGCAGGAGGGACTTGTCGATGCGCTGCTTGGTTTCCTCCACCAACCGTTCCCAGACGGGGTTGCGCTCCTTCGACGGGCTGAAGGCGAGGAGACCGAGCGCGGCGTAGGCGAGCCCGTTCTCCGCAGCGGGCTCGGTGAACATCTGTGCCGTGATGCAGCGGGCCGACAAGTCGATCAGGTCGTGGCCATTCAGGGTGGTTTCGCCGGTCGCGCGGTAGAATTCGCCAAGCGCGAAGGCCACGTGGCCGGGTTCATCCGGGCGGGATTGCTCCCCGTTAAACGGGAGCATGGTGCCGTCGGGTTGGATGGAGTCGAGATTGTGGCCCAGCATCGAGCGGGCCATGTCGAGACATTGCTCGGAGAAACTATGCATTCGGTGGAGGATTTCTGGCTGTGGTTGCGACCGGGAGTGGGCGCGCAAAGGTGGGAGTGTGCCCGGCCGCCGGAGAGGGCGGCAAGACCGAAGTTAGCGGGCGATCAGTTTGAGAAATTCGGCGTTGGTCTTGGTCTTGGAAAGGCGGGCGATCATCGTCTCGGTGGCCTCCTCGATCTTTTGCTGCACGAGGGCCCGGCGGAAGAAGTGGATGCACTCGAGTGACTTGGCGTCGATCAGCAGTTCCTCCTTGCGGGTGCCGGAGGAGGCGATGTTGATGGCCGGCCAGAGACGCATTTCGGCACACTTGCGGTCGAGCACCAACTCCATGTTGCCGGTGCCCTTGAACTCCTGGAAAATGACGTCATCCATGCGGCTGCCGGTTTCCACCAGCACCGAGGCAATGATGGTGAGCGAGCCGGCCTCCTCGGTTTTTCGGGCGGTGGCAAAGAGCTGGCGGGGTTTTTCGAGCGCGCGGACATCCAGGCCGCCGGAACCGGTGCGGCCGGAATTGCGGGCGGTGTTGTGCGCCCGGGACAGGCGGGTGATCGAGTCGAGAAACAGCACGACATCGCGCCCGACCTCGATGAGCCGCTTGGCGCGCTCAATGCACAGGTCGGCGATGCGCAGGTGATTCTCGATCTGCTCGTCGTTCGACGAGGCCCAGATTTCGGCGGGGACGCTGCGGCGGAAGTCGGTGACTTCCTCAGGTCGCTCGTCCACGAGGAGGATCATGACGTGGCATTCGGGGTTATTCTCGAGGACCCCGAGCGCCATGTCGCGCAACAACGTGGTCTTGCCGGTCCGGGGCGGGGCCACGATGAGACCGCGGGTGCCCTTGCCAATGGGACAGAAGAGATCCACGGCCCGCGTCGTCATGCGTCCATCCTTCATCTCCATTTTGAGAAACTGGTTGGGCGAAATAGTGGTGAGGGTGGTGAAATCGAATTTGCCACGGCGTTCTTCCAAGGGAACACCGTCGACCGTTTCAATGAAACGCATCTTCGGGTTGGAGAAGCGGCCGTCAGGCGGGAAGGCGGTGCCGCCAATCATGTTGCCAGTGCGCAGTTTAAATCGGCGGATGAGTTCCTTCGGGACAAAGGTGTCCGTCGGGCGGCGCTTGCCATCGCGGGCGATGTCCAGCAACTGGCCATTGCCGCCGCGCTGGAGGTCGATGTCCAGCACTCCCTCGACGTGCAGCGTGTTTTCAACCGGCGCCGGACGCTCAGCGGTTTCATTGCCCGCCGGGGCGGGGGCCGGGGCGGCAGTGGAGGTTTCCAGAACGGGGGTATTCGCCGGAGCGGACGTGGGTTTCGTTTCCATACAAAAAAATAATAACTATTGGGTGGGACACGACCCGCGCTTGACGCTTAAAACTCTGGGCGGGATAAGAAATGCGTTTCGCGCACCCCAACCCCAAAAATCCGACACAACGTGGCAGACCAATCGATTACATCTGTATCCCGGGAACACCGGAAATTCAGGCCTTCGGCCGAGTTCAAAGCCCAAGCTAATCTTGGGAGTGATACGACTTACAAAAGGCTCTATGCTGAGTCTGTCAACACCCCAGAAAAATTCTGGGCGAAGCAGGCCAAAGAGCAACTGGTCTGGCGCAAGGACTTCAAACAGGTCTTAGATTGGAAGCCGCCCCATGCCAAGTGGTTCTTGGGCGGCAAGTTAAATGTCTCGGAAAACTGTCTCGACCGTCATCTGGGCACCTACCGGGAAAATAAGGCAGCGCTGATTTTTGAAGGCGAGCCGGGTGATGTGCGCACCATCACCTACAAGCAACTGCACTTCCACGTCTGCCGCCTGGCGCACATTTTTGAAAACATGGGCATCGGGCCGGGCGATCGCGTGGCCATCTACATGCCCATGATTCCCGAGGCGGTCATCGCCATGCTGACCTGCGCACGGGTCGGGGCGGTTCACACGGTGGTATTCGGCGGCTTCAGTCCGGAGGCACTGAAGGATCGGATCAATGACTGCAAAGCCAAGCTCGTCATCACGGCCGACGGCGGCTGGCGCCGCGGGAAGATTATCGAACTCAAGGCCAATGTGGACAAGGCCCTGGAGGGGGCCCCGAGCGCCCACACCGTCATGGTCGTGAAGCGCTGTGGTAATCCGGTGAATATGAAGGAAGGCCGCGACGTGTGGTGGAAGGAGGCGTGGGTGGGCGCGCCGAATCACCACGATGCCAAGGCGTTCGATTCCGAGCATCCGCTCTTCATTCTCTACACCTCGGGTTCGACCGGAAAACCCAAGGGCGTGCTGCATACCAGCGCCGGCTACCTGCTGGGCGCCAAGCTGAGCGCCCACTACGTTTTTGATCTCAAGGAAAACGACCGCTATTTCTGCTCCGCCGACATCGGCTGGATCACCGGTCACAGCTACGTCGTCTACGGTCTGCTCGCCAATGGCTCCACCATCTTCATCTACGAGGGGGCGCCCAACCAGCCTGAGCCGGACCGCTTCTGGCAGATGATTGACCGGCACGGGCTCACCATCCTCTACACTGCGCCGACCGCCATCCGCGCCTTCATGCGCTGGGGTGACAACTATGTGCTCCGTCACCGGCTCGACTCGCTCCGGCTGTTGGGCTCAGTGGGCGAGCCCATCAATCCCGAGGCCTGGATGTGGTACCACAAGATGATCGGCAAGAAACGCTGCCCGATTGTCGACACCTGGTGGCAGACCGAAACCGGCTCCATCATGATCTCGCCGCTCCCGGGCATCACGCCGACGAAGCCCGGCTCGGGCACCCGGCCATTCTTTGGCGTGGTGCCGAAAGTCGTGGACGAGAAGGGCGACGAGGTGCCGCGCAACACCGGCGGCAAGCTGGTCATCACTAAACCCTGGCCGTCGATGCTGCGCACACTGTGGGGTGATGATGACCGCTATATGCGCCAGTACTTCAGCGAGTTCCCCGGCCGGCCTGACATCTACTTCACCGGTGACGGTGCCCGGCAGGATCAGGACGGGTATTTCTGGATCGTCGGGCGCATTGACGATGTGCTCAACGTTGCCGGACACCGCATTGGCACCGCCGAGGTCGAGAGTGCACTCGTGTCGCACCCCTCGGTCGCCGAAGCCGCCGCCGTCGGCCGTCCTGACGAGCTCAAGGGCCATGCGCTGGTGGTTTTCGTGACCCTCAAGGCCGGACGCGAAACCAGCGATGCGCTCAAGGAGGAATTGCGCAACCATGTCGGCAAGGAGATCGGTGCTTTCGCCAAACCGGATATGGTCAGGTTTGCCGCGGGTCTGCCGAAGACCCGCAGCGGGAAGATCATGCGGCGCATCCTCAAGGAAATCGCCGCCGGAGGCGAAGTGAAGGGCGACACCTCCACCCTTGAGGATTTCAGCGTGGTCACCGCCCTGCAGTCGGAGGAGTAAGCACCCGCGCCGGTTCAAGACGACCCCATCCGCGGCAGTTTGGATTTGCCGTACGGGTGGGGTTTTTGCTTGATGCCGCATGGCCGTTCAGTGCGACAGTCCCGGTGGCCGCCACCCACGCTTCCACGGCTTCACCCTTATTGAACTGCTCACCTTCATCGCCCTGATTGCCTGCTCACGGGCATCGTGATCGGCGCCGGGCGGCATGCCGCCGAGCGCGGCCGGAGCGCCCGCGCCAAGGCCGAACTCGCCTGCGTGCCTACGGCGAAGTGACGCATCCCCTGAATCCGGCGAGGATTGAAGCGGTCGCCCAATGCGAGGCCATGGTGCAGCGCACCCCCGATTTGCTCGACGCCGCGCGACCGGAACTTGGCCGCCGCTTTGTTGTGACCTACTTCCGTTGGCTTGGCCCGGCGGATATTTAGGGTGTGTTTTCAAACCAAGGATTCGGTAGGCGGTGTTCCGAGTGTGGCGACAAGCCGCCGCTTGCTCGCGCCAAACCTTCCAGCGCCCTCTCCCTCCAGTCTGAAGGCTGATCGCAACCGCGGCACCGCCCGGACGGCGAAACTCATCGCAAGCATCCCAAGCCTGCAGACGTTAACCACGGATGGCACGGAGCGCACGGATATCGAGCCACGGAGATCGGATCTATCCGTGTTATCTGTGAAATCCGTGGTCAAATCCGACGCTGATGACAGTCGCCCCAGGCTTGCAGACATTGACCAGGGCTTGGCCGAGGTCGCTCCGCCCGAACGCACCGGGCGGGCCCGCGCGGCTCGAAGCACCCGTTAAGGAAACCATTTGATCTCGCCACGCTGCCCGCCACCATCGGGGCAGTGCCCGTCCCGTGTCGCCTTCACGAATCCACCCCTTTCTAACCGACATGGTGCCAGCCTCCAACCCACTTCGGGCCAGACTCGCCGCACTCGTGGCCGCAGTGGTGTTGTCATTGCCAGGCCTGCACGCGCTGACGATGGAGGATTTGCTGGGCGATCCCAAGATGACCCCCAAGCGGTTTGCCAACCTGTTCGAGAATTTCGATTTCGAGCTGCATCCGTTCGACGTGCAAAATCCCAAGTCGTTTCTGGCCACGCGAAGCGGCGATTGCATCGATTACGCGGCCCTGGCGGATTATGTCCTGACCCGGAAGGGATATGAGACCCGGCTGATCCGGGTCGAAATGGTGGGCAAAAACATGGGTCACGCCGTCTGCTATGTCACCGAGAACCGGGCCTATCTGGATTACAACAACCGGAAATATGCTTTCAACCTGAAGCGGTGCGGCCCTACCATCCGCGAGATCGCCACCAAGGTGGCCGATTCGTTCGAGGCCAACTGGACCTTCGCCCAGGAGTTCACCTTCGACTACCAGACCTATCTCAAGCGCGCCATCTTCACCGTCGTAAAAACCGACCCGCCTGCCACGGACGCCGATCGGATAAATCCCCGGCCTCCGCACCCAAAACCCAACCCCTGAAAACCTCACCGCCGTGCAAGACAAGACCATCAGACGCGTCGTGGCGTTCTTTCTGCTCATTGCTGCCGTCCTCGTTGTCCTCGCCGTCCAGGCCGTGCGCAACATCAACCGGTCCGTCGCCTCCAGTGACTGGGTCAACCACACGCACGCCGTGATCAATGAGGCCGAGCTGCTCCGTGCCGCCCTCTATGTCGGCGACGGCACGCTGCACACCTACATCCTCACCGGTGACCCCCATGATCTGGCGGCGTGCCGCGAGGCACTCGCCAAGGTGGGGGAGCATTTGGAGATCACCAAGGCCTTGACCCGCCAGGAACCCGCGCAGCACGAGCAAATCCTCCAACTCGAATCGCAGGTGAACCAACGCACCGGTTTTATCGGGCGGGTGCTGGCCGCCCGGCAGACCGGCACCCCGGAGACCGCCCGCGCCCTGCTGGCCGCGGACACCGGCGGGACACCCCTGGGGGAGATCGGGCGGAAAATTCAAAAACTGAAGGACGAGGAACTGGCGTTGCTCACCGAGCGCGACCACGCGTCGTTCCTGCAGGCCCAGACGACGCGGTGGACTGTCTGGGTGGGGATGGTGCTGGATATGGTTCTGCTCGGCGTCGTCGCGTGGCTCATCGCCGATGATCTCGCGGCGCGCCGGCGTGTGGCGGCCACCCTGCAGGAGGCCAACGCGCAACTGGAGACCCGGGTGCGCGAGCGCACGACCGAGCTGGCGGCGGCGAATGTCCGGCTGTCGACCGAAAATCTGGAGCGGCAGTGGGCCAACCAGGCCTTGGAACACCAGCTCCACTACAACCAGCTGATTGTCGATTCTATCAATGACCTGGTGTTGGTGCTCACCAAGGCCATGAATATTTCACGGATAAATCCCGCGGTGACCCATTGGACTGGCATGGAACCGACGGAACTCATCAACCAGCCGTTGACGCGCGTGGTGCGCCTGGTGCCCGCGCACGCGGGCACCGAGGCGCCGATGCTCGATCCCATCGCCCAGGCCGTGAAGGCCGGGCACGATTTGCGGAATCAACCGGCGCTGCTGGAAGACAAGCGCGGCCGGCAGACCCCGGTGCTCTTTTCGCTTTTTCCCCTGCGTGATCGGGACAAGGTGGTTGGCGGCGTCGTGACGCTTCAGCTTGTCCCGCCGGTAGCGGCAACCAAGGCATGAGACCCCCATCCAAGATCCCCCCGTCCTCCACGGAGCAATTTTCATGAAGCCACATATTTTAGTCGTCGATGATGAAGCCAATATTCGCGAGCTGCTGGGGCAGTTCCTCACCGACTGCGGTTACCGGTTGACGGCGGTCGCTTCCGCGACCGAGGCCCTGCAGGCTGTCCAACAAGCGCCGCCGGATTTGATCATCTCGGATCTGCAGTTGGAAGATGCGGATGGGCTGGAGATGATCGGGCAGCTCAAGGCCGTGCTCCCGGACACGCCCGTGATTTTGCTCACCGGCGTGCTGTTTGATCCCGCAGTCGTCAGCGACAGTCTCAACGGCAGGATCGCCTGCTACCTGCCGAAAACATCCCCGTTGGCGCAGATCCTGGCGACCGTGCGCCGCCTCCTTGGCTGATAATTGCCAGCCGCAGGTCCGTGATGGCCGGTCATACCCGGGCGGCACCATGCCTGCGCCGGATACGAATACTTGACGGGCACAGGGATGTGCCCGTCCACCCTGGAGCAATTACGGCTTGGTTTGACGTAGGTGGTAGGCCGCCTGCTGGCAGGCGCTCCCTGGTTTAAGCGCGGACAAGTGGCGGATTGTCGCTGCGCTCGGAACGCAGTCTACCTAGAGCGGTCGTGTCTGTCTAAACCGTAAATACTCTGGGAACCAAGACCGATAAAGTGCGCGACAGTCTCCAGCAACCGGGGCTCTGGCACTCGTCCCGGTCGCGCCCCACCACCAGAAATCCCGCGGTTCATGGCGCTTGGTATTATGTGGCAATTGGCGGTGGCACCGACTACTTTGCTGACGCAGCGTGCCAAAAGTCCACTGCGCGGCCTCTTCAACAACCCCCTGAAAGTCATGCCCGAGGACGGAGCCATTCCAAAAACCTCCTCCGCTACCGCTGTGCCACCTGCCGGCGGGACCGCCGGCGCACCCGAGCGCGTCAATGCTCTTGCCACATCCGGCTCGCGCGTATCGTGGCTGTTCCTGCTGGTCTTCCTCCTGCTGGCGGCGGGCATTACGGCGACCGGCTACCTCTACTACCGGAGCCACGAGCGAAACTTCCGCGCGGAGGTGGAAAACCAGCTCGCCGCCATTGCGGATTTGAAGGTCGGCGAGCTGGCGCAGTGGCGCAGGGAGCGGCTGGCGGATGGCGGCATTCTATTCAAGAACGCCTCGTTTTCGGCTTTGGCGCAGCGCCTCTTTGAGCAACCGGCGCACGCAGATACGCATCGCCAGCTGCTGGACTGGCTGGGCCAATACCCGGCGCACGACAACTATAACCAGGTTCGCTTGCTGGATGCGCAAGGTGTCAGTCGGCTGGCGGTGCCGGCCGGGGCAGCTCCGCCCTGCGCCGCCCTGGTGCAGGGTGCAGCGGCAGTCCTGCGGTCGGGTCAGGTGGCCATGCTGGACTTCTACCGTAACGACGACGACCAGCGGATCTATCTGGCGGTGTTGGTGCCCATCCTCGATGCACCGGGCGGCAACCGGCCGCTGGGCGTGCTCGTCATGCGGATTGATCCCGCCACCTATCTTTATCCCCTCATCCAACGCTGGCCGACACCCAGCAAGACGGCCGAGACGCTGCTCGTGCGCCGGGATGGTAACGAGGCCGTCTTCCTGAATGAGCTGAAGTTTCAAACCAATACTGCGCTCACCCTGCGCTTGCCCTTGGACCGCGTCATCCTGCCTGCAGCACAGGCCGCTCTCGGTCGGGAGGGCGTCATGGAAGGCATCGACTACCGGGGCGTGCCGGTGATGGCGGCCTTGCGCACCATCCCCGGCTCGCCGTGGGCGCTGGTAGCCCGCATGGACACGGCTGAAATGCTCGCGCCGCTGCGCACGCAGTTTCGGCAAGTGGTCGTCCTGATCGGCGTCCTGATCTTCGGTGCAGGAGCCGGGGTGGGGCTGGTCTGGCACCAGCAGCGCGTGCGGATCTACCGGGAACAGGCGGAGTCGGCGGAGGTGCTGCGGGTGGAGAAGCAGAATCTCGATGCGATATTGAATGCCTCGCCGATCCCCCTGTTTATCCTCGATGAAACCACCCGGATCGTGCGGGTCAACGCGGCGGCTCTGGTCCTGACTGGAGGTCCGGCCTCGGCTGCACTGGAACACCGCCCGGGCAACGCCCTGGGCTGTGTGCACAGTGCGGATGATCCGCGCGGCTGCGGTTACGCGCCGGCCTGCCCGCTTTGTCCGGCGCGCAACGGCATTGAAGCTTTGCTCGCGAGCGGCGGCGCGCTGCACGGGGCTGAATTGATGCTGGAGCTGGTGCGGGCAGGCGCGCCCCAGCAGGTTTGGGTGAACATCGGCGCCGCGCCCGTCCAGCTAAACGGACACCGGCATTTGTGCGTCGCCATGGAGGACATCACCGAGCGCAAGCGGGTGGCGGAGAAGCTGCGGTTGAAGAACTTCGTGTTCGACGCCTCCATTGCCGCGAGCAGCATTGCGGACACGACCGGGGTGATCACCGAAGCCAACGCCGCCTTCCTCAAGGTCTGGGGCTATCCGAACAGGGAGGAGGTTGTGGGACGGCCGATATCGGATTTCGTCCAGAACCAGGACGAGGGCGCCGCCATCCTCGCCGCGCTCAGCACGACCGGGACATGGGAGGGCGATTACACCGCGAAACGGAAGGATGGAACGACCTTTGCCGCGCACAGCCTGGCCACGGTCATTCGCGACGAGAGGGGAAAGGTGATCGGTTCCCAATCGGCGGTCCAGGACATCACTGCTCGCAAGCAGGCGGAGGCGGCGCTCAGCGCCAGTGAAGCCAAGTATCGCCGGCTCCACGAAAGCATGATGGACAGCTTCTGCCGCGTTGACATGGCGGGAGTGCTGCAGGATTTCAACCCGGCGTATCAGACGTTGGTGGGCTATAACGAAGACGAGATCAAACGGCTTACCTACAACGATCTCACGCCGGAGAAATGGCATGCCGAGGAAACCCGGATCGTCTCCGAACAAGTCCTGGCGCGCGGTTATTCGGACGTGTATGAAAAGGAATATCGGCGCAAGGATGGCACGACCGTTCCGATCGAACTTCGGACCATCTTGCTCCGCGACGCGGACAATCGACCCGCTGGCATGTGGGCGATCATCCGGGATATCAGCGCGCGCAAGCAGACGGAGGAGTGACCGGACTCACGCTCTTGGACCACCTACGATGAGAGACTGAGCGGGTTGTTGGTTACTCCTGAGGGAGTGGTTGGGGTTG
>CAJBES010000058.1 GCA_903952145.1 uncultured Opitutaceae bacterium
CCACCGGTTCCGCCGAACTCGCCACCCTCCGCGTCAGCCTCGCCCGCCTGCAGAGCGAGCAGGGCGGCGCCGCGCAGGCTGCCACCGGTCGTGTGGAATCACTGCAGGGCGAACTGAGCGCCGCCCGGGCTGCGGCCACTGAACTCGCCACCCTCAATCAGGCGCTTGAAGATACCGCCGCCGAACGCGGCCGCAATCTCGCCGCGGCCCAGGCCGCCTTGGCCGGCACCCAGCGCCGTATCAACGAGCTGAACGATGAACAGGCTGCGCTCAAGGCCGCGGTGGCGGCCAGGCCGGCTGCGCCTGCGACCGATCCAGTTGCTCTCACCGCCGCGCAAGCCGCCGCGGCCGCCGCCCGGCAGTTGGCCGAAGCCCACGCCCAGACCATCGGGCGGCTCACGGCCGAGCGTGCCAGCCTCGCGCATGATCTCGATCAATCCACCGCCCGCGCCGCCGATCTCGCGCGTCAGTTGGCCGCCACCGAACAAGCGCTGGCCAAGGCGCAAACCCCGCCGCCGCCGAACGCCGCACCTTCGCTGCAGCCTGCACTCGACGCCACCAAAGCCGAACTCGCCACCACCCTGGCAGACTACAGCCGGCTCCAGCGCGAAAATGAGCAGCTCAAGACCGGTGCGGACGAAGTCACCCGGCTCGCTGCGGAAAAAGCCGGCCTGGCCCAACAGCTCGCCGCCTCCGAGCAGGCGGCCCGCGCACTCGACGGCGAACGCGCCGCGCTGCGCCAACAGTTGGCCGACCTGGCCAGCCGTCCCTCCCCGGCCGAACCCGCGGCCCCCACCCTCGATCCCGCCCGGCTCGCCGATGTTGAGACCAAACTCGCCACCGCCCTCCGCAGTTTCAGTCTCCTGCAAACGGAGAACGACCGCCACCAGACCGAGGTGGAGCGCCTGACCGCCCGGAACGCCACGCTCGAGTCCGAACTGGCCGGCAACCGCACCACGGCGGGCACCCAGGTCGCCGCGCTGCAGGACCAGCTCGCCACCGCCACCGCCACGGTCACCCAGGCCGGCATCCTCCACGATCAGCTGCGGCAGACGCAGGACCAGGTCAACGCACTCACCGCCGAGAATGCGCAGATGCGCACACGTCTTGCGATCACCACCGCTTCGCCCGGCACTGTTCTCGGCGTGCCCACCCGTCCCGGCACCCCCGCGGCTGCGAGCGCCGCCCTGCCTCCCGCCCCCGCTCCCGCCGCCCCCGAGCCGCGCACGCACACCGTCGTCTCCGGCGACACCCTCTCCAGGATCGCCCGCCAGTATTACGGTGACAGCCGGCGCTGGCCCGAAATTCTTGAGGCCAACCGCTTCCAACTCACCGACGATCGCAGCCTGCGGCTCGGCATGAAACTCCGTCTCCCGTAAGTCGGCGACGATCCGGTGCCGCCGGCATTGCCTCCGGTCATTTCTTCGTATCTGCTGCCGCCCATGAGCGCGTCACGCTATCTCGCCCTTCTGCTCGTCGCGGCTTCCGCGGTGGCGCAGACCCCTGTCACGGAAACGCCTGCCGCCCCCACGGTGGCAACCCCCGCAGTCGTTCCCTCGCCCTCCGCCCTCCTCGCCGACACCGAGGACAGACTTGCCACCGCCCTCCGCAGCTTCAGCCTCCTGCAGGATGAAAACGACCGGTGCACGGCGGCGACCACGCGCCTCACCGCCGAGAACGCCGTGCTCACTGCCCGCCTCGCCGACGCCGGCACGCAGTCCATTGCCCTGCAGGGCCAACTCGCCACGGCCTCCGCCACCGCCGCCCAAGTGGAGATTCTTCGCAACCAGCTGCGGCAGACGCAGGACCAGGTCAACGCGCTCATCGCCGAGAATGCGCAGTTGCGCACCCATCTCGCCATCACGACCGCGCCTCCGGGCAGCGTCCTCGGGGTGCCCATCCGTCCCGGCAGCGCCGTCCCGAGCCCGGCTCCGGCGGTCGTTGATTCAAAAGCTCCGGAACCGCGCCTTCACACCGTCGTGGAGGGCGACACCCTTTCCAAGATCGCCCGCCAGTATTACGGCGACAGCCAGCGTTGGCCCGTGATTCTTGAGGCCAACCGCACCCTGCTCAAGGACGACCGCAGCCTGCGTTTCGGCCTCAAACTGATCATACCCTAGACATCCAACTCCCGCAGGATTGCCACCGGGGCTTCAACCTGTCTCTCTCCCCATCATGCGTGCGCCGCCCCTCTCCGCCCTCCTTCTGTCCGTCCTCGCGGGGTTCATGCAGTCCGGCTGCGGTTACGTGCACTTCGGCCGCCTCACCCCCACCCCGGTCGCGGCAGATGCCGCGCTGGCCGCCGAGAACTCCAACCTGCGGGTCGAAAAAAAGATCCTGCAGCAGGAACTCGCCCTCGCCCGCAAGGAGGGCATTGCGCTGCGCGACGCCCTCGAAAAACGGGTCACGACCACCCCCGGATCCCAAAGTGCGCTCGCCACCCGGCTCAAGGAAACCACCGATGAGCTCACCAATCTGCGCGCCAACTATGCGCGCCTTGAGCAGGAGCGCAGCCGTCAGTTGCGGTCCGACTCCGGCCTGAGCAGCGTCGCCGCCGCCGAACAGATCGGCGACCTGAAGGTCGCGCTGGGCGCCACCAAGGAAAAACTCACCGCGGCCACACGCACCTACACCAAATTGCAGCAGGAGATCGTCAGCCTGCAGCAGCAGGTGGACCGCGAACGGACCGAAAACCTCCGTCTCACCCGGCAGGTGACCGGACTCACGGCGCAGAACGAGCAGGCGGTCGCCGCTCTCGCCCAGCTCAACACCGAGCTCCTCGCCCAGCGCGCGGCCCGCAGCCAGGCCGAGGAGGAAACCCGCGCCGTGCAGAACCAGCTCCAGCTCGTCGTCACCCAGTCCGGTCGCACCGACGACCCGGCCACCCTGGCCGCCGCCCGCTCCCGTGCCGCCGGCAGCACCAGCGACCTCGCCCCCGCCACGCTCCGCCTCGAGGCGGCCGACCCCGCGGCCACCCCCGCCGACGCGGTGCTCCGCACCAGCCCCGAGCGCCTGCGCGCCGCCGCCGACAAACTTGCCGGAGAACCCCCCGTGCGCACCTATGAGGTCGCCGAGGGCGACACCCTCGAAAGCATCGCCAAAAAATTCTACGGCAAACCCGAGCGCTGGCGCGTCATCTACGCCGCCAACAACACCCTCCTCCGCGACGGTCGCCCCCTCAAGGCGGGCATGCAGCTCGAGATTCCCGTGGAATAAAGATTCCCGGAGCAAGCTCCGGGGCATTTGGCAAGACCACTTTCCCCGGTTTGCTGTGGGAGCGACCTTGGTCGCGACACCGCACCCCATGAGTCGCGTGCAAGCACGCCCCACAGATTCGATCCAAGCCGGAGCAACTCCGGGGTATTCGACCCAAAGGGAATAAACTCCCGGCCGTCCCTTGACCGCACGCCTCCAGCAGGGTCTTTTTCGGATCAGGACTACTGGGGATGCGGTGCCCTCGCCGCGTGCCGTCCCTTCCTCCGCGCCGAGGGCGGTGTGGCTTCAGTTCTGCCAAAACAATAGACCCTGTTTGATGACTGAGTTTGGGTGCTTCATCATCATGGGATTTTCATTCGGGGTGATTCGTGGTTCGACTGCATTGCTTCACCTCAGCCGGAACAATTCAATTGAACCACGAATGGACACGAAGCGACACGAAGAGGAATCGGGCATCAAAGCGTGTGAACCCGGCGTCACCATCCGGTTGCTTGGTTCCGGAACTGTTCCCCGGTCAGCTTCCTCCGCAGTCGTGTGGATTCGTGTCCATTCGTGGTTTCCGTCTGCCTGAGTCCACCTCAGAACAGCCCCACGATGAGCGCCAGCGAGCCCAGCGAGGTGACCACGCTCCCCACGATCACCGCGGAGGCCAGGGCCTCGTCGCCCTTCATCTCCAGCGCCATCGTGTAGGAGATGATCGCCGTCGGGCACGCCATCAAGATCATCACCACCTGCAGGGCCGCCGGTTCCAACCCCCACCACCGCCCTAACAGCCAGCCGATGGCGGGCGCCACCACGGTTTTGATGACCGCCGCCACGCCCGGCACCCGCCAGCCCGCGGCCAGCTTGAGCGTCGCCACCGAGCCACCGACGCCCAACAGACCAAGGGGCAGCGCCATCTCCCCCAGGGCCGTGAGCGTGTGATCCAGCACGGTGGGCAACCGCCAGCCCCGCAGGGCGAAAATGATGCCGGCCAGCGTCGCCAGCAACGGCGGCGTCACCAGCAACTGCCGCAGCAACGGCCGGATCATGCCGGCCCCCCACTCGTGCTGGCTCAGCAGCAGCACCCCGATCCCGGCGAGATTGTAGAACACCATGGCCGGCGCGACCACGATCACCGTTGCACTGCGCACGGTCAGCCCGCCGGCCAGCGTCACATCGGGTAGCGCAAAAATGATCGGCAGGCCGACAAACGCCAGATTGCCGCGGAAAGCCCCCTGCACAAACGTGCCCTGCACCGGACCCGGCACGCGCAGCAGCAACGCCGCCCCATAGCCGAGCAGCATCACGAGGACCGTGCCCGCCCCCATGGTCAGCAGCAGCGGTCCCGCCGCCCCCACCGCCGGCAGCGTCTGCGCCAGTTGCACGAACAGCAGCGCCGGCAGCCCCAGCCAGTAGGTCACACGGTTCGCTTCCTTCAGAAACCCAGGCGACACGAAGCGGCTGCGTTGCATCCACGCCCCCAGCGCGATCAGCAGGAATACGGGCGCCAGGGTGTTGAGGATCAGCACGCGGTGGTCCTCAGGTCCCGGGCCGGAGATTCTTTCGCCGGTATTGCTGCAGAATTTTTTGCGCGTCCTCCAACACCACCTGCGGGCCCATGTATTCGCCGCCGCGGTAGGTGTCGGAGAGCACCTTGCCGTTGGCGTCCACCAGCACGAGACACGGTATGCCGTCGCCGGCATACCGCCGGATGTCAGGCGTTGTCCGGGCCAGCTCATAGCGCAGCGCCGGCCACGCCATCTTGTCATCGTTCATGTATTTCCGCATGTCGCCCGCGGAGTTGTCCGCGCTCACGAACACGACCTCGAACTCCGGATACTCCGCCCGCAATTGGCCGTAGGCCGCGACCAGCTCCGGCGTGAACTGCCGGCAGGGACCGCACCAGCTCGCCGAGTAGTAGAGCGCGTAAAACTTCACCCCGCTGAGCCGCGTCGCCTCGAGCGGTCGCAGCGACCCGCCCTGCAGCCGCACCAGTTTGCCCTGCAGTCGTCGCTCCATCACCGACGGAGCCGCGGCGGCCGCCTCCGTCCTGGCGGCCGGGACCGGAGTCGAGGCGACCTTCGCTGCGTCCGGCGCCGGCGCTGCCGCCGGGGCTGCGGTCACTGCACTCATCGCTGCGGCCAGTGCCGCCAGTTCCGTGTGCGCCGCAGGCACGCGGCCCGTGAGCGAGCGGTAGCGCACCTGCACCTGGGCGCCATCCAGCGCGATGACCTCGAGTTGTGCGCCCTTGGCCAGGCCAACCGAACCGCTGACCTGTCCGTTGCGAAGTATCTCGAACTTGGTCGGCTGCGTGACCGTCGTTTCCAGCGGCAATCCTGCCGCCCGCGCCGCCACCGCCAGCACCAACGCCGCGCCAGCCGGGAGGAATAGCCGCCGGATTTTCATGCGGGGCAGCTTGCCCGCGCCCCGCAGCTTTCCAAACCAATTTTCCTGCCTGCCTCCATCCGCAAGTTTCATTGAGGCGCGGACATTTTTGCCCCACGTTGTCCGCATGAAAACCCTGCTTGCCCTCGGCGCGCTGCTGGGCGCCACCCTCCTGCTGCTTCACGCCACGGAAAACTCCGCGCCGCCCGCCCTCGCCACCCCTGTGCCTGCGCCGGCCCTTGCCCCCCGGCCTGCGTTGGCCGACGGACTCTACGCCGAGTTCATCACCGCCCGCGGCACCTTCACCTGCGAATTGTTTTTCGAAAAAACCCCGCACACCGTCACCAGTTTCGTCGGCCTGGCCGAGGGCACGCTCGGCCCCAAGCCCGGCACCCCTTTCTTCAAAGGCCTGAAATTCCACCGCGTCGTGCCCGGCTTCGTCGTGCAGGGCGGCGATCCCCTCGGCACGGGCGAGGGCGGCCCCGGCTACCGGTTCGCCGACGAGTTCGCGCCCGGCCTGCGCCATGACGATGTGGGCATCCTCTCGATGGCCAACGGTGGGCCCGACACCAACGGCTCGCAGTTTTTCCTCACGCTCAAACCCGTCAACCGCCTCAACTACCTGCACAGCGTCTTCGGCCGCACCGTCCATCGCCGCGAGGTCCTTCCGCTGATCCAACAGGACGACGTCATCACCGCCGTGAACATCCTGCGCGTCGGCCCCGCCGCCCACGCCTTCCGCGCCGACCAGGCCGCCTTCGACGCGCTCGCCGCAGCCGCCAAAAGATACCCCCAGCCGCAATTTGACGATCCGGAGAACCTCCTGCCGGCCGAACCGCCGCGGGCGCGCAATTTCAACTTCAAGCTCACCAATTTCGCGCGGGCCACCGGCATCAAAATCTACGTCCGCCTTTTCGCCAAATATGAGCCCGCGACCCCCGGCCAGCGCCCGGGCAACCTCAGCGGGGAGCTCTCCCGTGAACTCGGGCTGGGGGACGACGGCATCCTCGCCGTCTATTTTGCCGACACGGATCAGTGGGGGCTCTGGATCGGCGACCACCACGTGACCACTTTCATGGGTCGCACCGGCACCGTCCGCGAGTTCACCCGCGACGGCACCTTCCATCGCGCCAAGCAGGATTTTCTCGCCGCCGCGAAGGCGCAGGCGGGGCTCTACACCGCCGAAGCCGTCAAGGCCGCCCCGCCTGACCAACCCCTCACGCCGGCCCAGAAGATCAAATATCAGGTGGACGCCGTCCTCGACGGCCTGATCCTGAAATTTGAACCGGGTGCCACTGGTAACGGAAGAACCCACTGAGGGATTTCGCCACGGGTAAAACCCTCGGTGGTCCCAAAAGCTTCCGGCTCGAAACTTGCGCCTGCCGCGCAACGCGCCACTTTCTCATCTTCGCCTCATGCGCACCTTCATCCTCATTCTCCTCCTCGGTCTCGGGTTGCTCACCCTCGCGCTGGTCACCCGTTCCGGCATCTTCGCCCGGAGCAACCCCGGCCGGCCCATCAACAGCGCCATGCGCCTCTCCCTTGAGAACCAGGGCATCCCCGAGGTCAGCAGCGAGGACGCCATGCTGATCGCCCGCAACTATGGCACCGCCTCGCGCCTGCCCTCCGGCCTCCTGTTCGTCCGCCGGGTCGCCGGCACCGGCGAAACCGCCCGGATCGGCCAGGAGGCCGTCGTCCATTACGACGGTCGCCTGCTCGATGGTCGGCGCTTTGACAGCTCCTATGTAAAGGGCGCGCCCATCACCATCCAGGTCGGAACCGGGCAGGTCATTCGCGGCTGGGACGAGGCGCTCCAGCACATGCGCAAAGGCGAGAAGCGCACCCTCATCATCCCCCATTGGCTCGCCTACGGCGTCAACGGCCGCCCGCCCTTGATCCCACCGCGTGCCACCCTGGTCTTTGACGTCGAGTTGCTCGACCTCCGCTGAGCTTGCCCCGTGCGCGCCCGGCCGGTGCCGCCCACCCCACTCCGCCATGACCAGGTCCGACCGCCTTCTGCTCGCAGAAAAAACCGTCGCCGCCACTGTGCGCCGGCTGCCGCGGGAGTTGCGCGACTTCGCGCGGGCGGTGCCGGTCCACTACGAGACCGTGCCCGCTGCCGACGTGCTCGCCGAGGGCTTTGAGCCCGATCTCCTCGGGCTGTTCACCGGCAATCCCCACGGCTCCGAATTCGCCGGCACCCAGCCGGCCCCGCCCCAGATCCTGCTCTACCTCGTGAACCTCTGGGATTACGCCGGCGGCGACCCCGCCACCTACCGCGAGGAGGTGCGCCTGACCTACCTCCACGAACTCGGCCACTATTTCGACTGGGACGAGGACGAACTCGCCGCCCGAGGCCTCGACTGATTCGGGAACCGACCGTAATCCGCGCTTTCCAAGCCGCCACCGCCCTGCTTAGTGTCGGGGCTTATTCCATCGTCCCTCCCATGAAGAAACTTTTCATCCTGTCCCTTGTCGCCTCGTTTTGCACGGCGGTCCCGGTCTATGCCGCCGCTTCGCACGGTGATTCCATTGAGAAAATCGAGTCCTGCGAGGCCATCCTGCAGGAGTTCATGGCCGACCCCGCCATTGCGATTCCCGTTGAGGTGCTGCGGCGCGCCCGCGGTCTCATCATCGCCAACCAGGCCCGCGCTGGTTTTGTCATCGGCGTGAAGGACGGCTACGCCGCCCTCATGGTGCGCCGCCAGGATAACTCCTGGAGCCTGCCCGTCCTGCTGTCCGTCGGCGAGGGCAGCCTCGGCTTCCAGATTGGTTTCACGAAAACCGAGACCATCTACGTGCTCATGGATGACGAGACCCCCCGCAAGTTTTTCAAGGAGCGTTTCAATGTCGGCGTGGACGCCAAGGCCGTGGCCGGACCGCGTTTCTCCGAACGGGAACACCTCGACGACAAGGTGCTCTCCAACCCCGTGCTCGTTTACACCCGCAACAAGGGTCTCTATGCCGGCCTCTCCGTGAAGGGCGGCTGGCTCGCCCGCAACGACGACGCCACCCGCGCCCTCTACTTCACCACCTTCACCCTGCCGGAGATTCTTTACAGCGACTGGTTGAAGGCGCCCGACGATGTGGTGCCCCTGGTGAATCTGGTCAGGTCGCTCGCGCCCTGAGCGCGCCCAGCGCCCCATGCCGGCCAATCTGATCCTCGGCGGCGGCGGTTTTCACCATGTCTGCGTGAAGACGCGCGACTGGGCCGCCACCATGCGTTTCTACTGTGCCGGCCTGGGCTGCACCGAAAAGATCGCCTGGGGCGCCGGGCCGAAGCGGGCCGTCATGCTCGACACCGGCGACGGCAACTACCTCGAGGTCTTCGAGGACCCCGAATGGGCGCCCGCCCCGCAGGGTCCCATCTGCCACTTTGCCTTGCGCACCACGCGGCTCGATGCGGTCGTCGCCCACCTGCGCACGCTGGACGTGAAAATCACCGTGGAGCCGCGCGACGTGACCATCCGCACCACCAACGGCGCCGGCGAGGTCCCCGTCCGCATCGCTTTCTGTGAAGGTCCCAACGGTGAGAGCGTCGAATTGCTGCAAAACACGCTGACGTGAGCGCGGCTTCTGGCTGCGGCGATGGGTCAAATGATAAACATCCTCAGCCTCATGCATTTGATCGTAGGCCGCGAGCTCGCTCGCGCTCAGAAAAGCGCCCGCAAGCGGGCTGCCTACCGTGGCACCTTTTGGTTTGTGCCACTCCGGGGTGCTGCGAGTTCAACTGCATGAGTCCGTGACTCAGGACAAGTCCGAGTCCTGCAGGGCTCGATCTTGGTCCAGCCGCTCATGCGGTGTTACGGCGCGCATCCAAGATGCGGCCCGACAAAATCCAATACCATATGGATGCTGGTATGATCACCCGCGCTCCGCGCGCAGCCAGGCGGTGAGTTCCGCCAGCGCCGCCGCGGCCACCATGGTCTGGGCGGCCACGCGCTTTGCGCCCGGGCACTCGACCCGGCCATGCCGCAGCCGGATCGTCCCGTTCTTTTTTCGCCAGGCCAGCGCCCACCAGGCATGGGGCGCCTCCACCCCCTGCGCGGCCGACGGCTCGGCATAGCCGGTCGTGGCCACCGCGAGGTCGCTGCCAAAAAGTCCGATTGCACCCCGCGCCATCTGCTCCGCCACCGCAGCCGACACGCTGTTCACCGCTTCCGCCGCGGCCCGGTCCACGCCCAAGTGCCGCACCTTCTGGTCCAGGGTGTAGGCGGTGATGCCGCCGAGAAAAAACTCCGACGCGCCGGACACCGCCGCAATGCGGGCCTGCATGTGGCCCGCCGTCAGGCTCTCGGCCACGGCCAGCGTGAGCCGCGGTCGGCGTATGATCAGCTCCTTCAATGCGGCGGCGTTGCTCATAAGTGCACCCTCACTTGGTATGCGAAAGGAACCACGTGTAAAGATCCTGTCCGGCGTAGACGCGCACCCAGGCATCGTGGCCCATGTCGGCCTCGATGGTGAAACGCACGTCGGGATGGCCGAGTTCCTCGAGCCGGTTCAGCAGCGGGTAAAAATATTTCACCGGCACGACCTGGTCGCGGCCGCCGGCGAAGACCCACAGGGGCAGCTTCGTGCCGGCCAGTGCGGGGGCCATGGCCGGCGAGCCAAAGCCCACCACCGGGGCGATGGCGGCAAACCGGTCCGGATGCTGCGCCGCGAGATACCAGGTGCCGATGCCGCCGTAACTCAGTCCGGTGAGGTAGACGCGCTTCGGGTCGCCCTTGAAGCGGGCGAGCACCTGGTCGACCATGCCCATGACCTCGTCGGCAATGGTGTTCCAGCCGCGCGGATCCTTGCTGAAGTCGTCCCACTCAGGCGGCAGCGCCTCGGCGAGCTGGCCCTCCAGCGGATCCTTGCCGGTATAGTGCGGCGGGTGGGGGGGGTTGATGCCCCCGGCCCGGCGCCGCGGAATATCCGCCGGGGTGCGCTTTTTGATGCCAGCTTCCTCGCCCTGGTCATACACCGGCACCTGCGGGGCGATCATGACAAACGGCAGGTCCCGTTGCTGCGCCCAAGCTTCCATGAGGGGACCGTGCTTCATCACAAAGTCGAGCTCGCCCTTGCCGTCGCCACGCTCGCCGTTGCCGTGCAGAAACAGGATGACCGGCCACAGCTCCCGCTGGGCGAAGCCGCGCGGCAGGTAGACAAAATAGTCGCGCTCAGCGTTCATCCTGGCGCTGTGGTAGGAGACGCGGAGCAGTTGCGGCTCGGAGGCAACGGGCGGCGGCGGCGGGCTGGCGGGCAACCGGGAGGAAAAGGCTTTCAGCACGGTGGAGGCAGGTCGCAGGTTCAGGGTGTGCGGGGCTGGGGTTACTTCAGTTCCACCCCCACCGGACAATGATCACTGCCCGGCACCTGCGGTTCGATCCACGCACGTTTCAGCCTTGGCCGCAGCGCCGCCGAGGCCATCACGTAGTCAATGCGCCAGCCCACATTGTTGGCGCGGGCGTTGGCCCGGTAGCTCCACCAGCTGTAGTGCCCCGGCCCCGGCTCAAAGACGCGGAACGTGTCGATGAAACCCGCCTTGAGATAGTCGCGGAAACCCGCGCGCTCCTCGTCGGAAAATCCCGGGTTGCCCACGTTCTCCTTCGGTCGCGCCAGATCGATCTCCTCATGGGCCACGTTGAGGTCGCCACAAAGGAGCACCGGTTTCCTTTTTTCCAATTTTTTGGCATAAGCCAGCAGGGCGCGGTCCCAGGCCTGCCGGAAATCGAGGCGCGCCAACTCCGGCTGCGCGTTGGGCACATAGACGCCGACGACGTAGCAGTCGTCGAATTCCGCCGTGATCGCGCGCCCCTCCGCGTCGTGCGCCGGCGAGCCGAGGCCCTTGGTCACGGCCAGCGGCCGGCGGCGCGTGAACAGCGCCGTGCCGCTGTAGCCCTTCTTCTCGGCGGGGTTCCACCAGACCTCGTAGCCCTGCGGCCATACCACGTGCTGCACGTCACCCGCCGTCGCCTTGACCTCCTGCAGGCAGATGACGTCGGCTTGCGCCACCTGCATCCAGTCCAGCAGGCCCTTGCCCAGCGCGGCGCGCACGCCGTTCACGTTCCACGAAAGCAGTTTCATGACCCTGACTCCGCTCAAGCTAACGCTGCATCGCAATCCGATTTCTCGTCCGCTCATCCCGCGGGTTTTGCCTTTCATCCACCTCCGCTGGTGTTGCGGTCCGGCCCGTGTAAGATGTTCGCAACCCCACCCACCCATGAACCAACGCCATTTCCTGCTTCTCGCCACCCTGCCAGCCCTAGGCCTGGTCGCCGCGACCGGCGGCCCATCCCACCCCGAACCCTACGTCCCGGCGCCTGTGTCCGTCTCCTCCGCCAATTACGCCACGACGCCACGCGAGGAATTGCTGCTGAGCATCAGTGACCGCAACAAGATCAATCCCGCAACGCGCGCCCTGGAGCCCCTCACCACACCACAGCGCTACGTTTTCATGCCGGGCGAACTCTACGAAGCGGACATTTCCTATGAGGAAATCTGCCGCCGGCTGGCCGAAGCGCTCACCAAGAAGGGCTACCTCAATGCCGTGGACGACCAGCAGCGCGTCATCGATCCCCAGCGGGTCGATCTCATCCTGCGCGTCCACTGTGGTGAGCGCCTCTGGCGCAATCCCACCGTGCGCACCGATCAGCTCACCTGGCGCGCCGGCATGACGCCCCCGCCGCGCGGTCGTTCCCTGACCACCCTCGGTGGGGACGTGCTCTGGGAGGACCGCGCCGGGGGCAACGATGCCGCGCTCGGGGCGGCCGCGGCCAATGAAAATTCCCCCGGCTTCGGCTACGGCAGCTCCGCGGCCGCGCCCGCCGAAGGCTCCCCCTTGAGTGCGGGCTCCTCGGTCGCGCTTGCCCAGGGCCGGTCCGGGGCCAGTGAATACGAGGCCACCCGCGAGTTCTACCTGATCGTGGTGGACGCCTTCAGCTACGCCGAGCTCATGCAGAAAGGCGCCAACGCCAAACGCCTCTGGACCACTTTTGTCGCCGCCCCGCGCCAGCCCGGGCAGAAATTCTCGGACGTGCTCAACACCATGCTGCGCGTCGCCGCCCCCTATTTTGGGGATACCACCTCCGGCCTGCAGATGTTCAACGACGCCCGGGCCCAGGTCACTCTGGGCGAACTGATCGTCCTGCCCGACGAACCCGAGGCCCCGGCGCCGTAAGACAAGCGTTCGGATTGCCTTGGTCCCGTGTGGGCGGCCAGTCTGTCCACCCATGTCCGTCTTTACCCCCATCCCGCTCGGCCGCCCGATCCCCGACACGCCGCACGCCGTCTCGTGCAGCCTGCCGACGATGCGGGCCGTGCGTGGTTATGAGGAAAAAGATTGGGCCGTCACCCAACACCTCAAGTCGGGTTATCCGCGCTTCGTCATCCACCCCTTTGTGCAGCGGCTGGCGGAGCATCTTGTCCAAAGCCACGGTTTCGCCGGGCGGACCCTGTGGCTGACCTCCTCCGGCCGGATGGCGGCAGCTTTGGCCGCCCACTTGGGGGCCGGGAACTCTGACCTCTTTGCCGCTGACGGCATCAATGGCGTCTCTCATCCCGCTTCGGCCGATCTCGCGGCCTGCGCCAAGACGTTTCTCCAGAACCTCGGCGGCTTCCTCTCCTCGCGCGAAGCCGAGGATCATCTCGTCCGCCTCGGCCTCGTCCCTGCGCCGTGGCGCGAGGAGACCTATGCCGGCGATGCCGCGGCCGAGGTGCGCCGCCACCTGCGCCGCGCCCTGCCCGCCGCCGGCGATGCCGGCCTGGTGCTTGCCAACTGCGGCATGAACGCCATCTGGACCGCGTTCCAAGCCGTCGCCGCGCTCCAGGCTGCGCGCGGCCGCACCGTCTGGATCCAACTCGGCTGGCTCTACCTCGACACCATCGCGATTCTTAAAAAATACACGGCACCCCCCTCCGACTACGTCCATCTTCGCAACGTCTTCGATCTCACCGCCCTCGCCGACCTCTTCGCCGCCCACGGTCCGCGCATTGCCGGGATCGTCGCCGAGGTGCCAAGCAATCCGCTCATCCAGACGCCCGACCTTCCCGCCCTCGCTACACTGTGCCACCGTCACGGCGCCCGGCTCCTCGTCGATCCGTCCCTGGCCTCCGTCTTCAATGTCGATGTGCTGCCGCATGCGGACGTGGTCATCTCCAGCCTCACCAAATACACGGCCAGCGAGGGCGATCTCACCGCCGGCCTCTGCGCGGTGAATCCCGCCGGCCCGGACGCCCCGGAGCTGAGCCGGCGCATCGCCGCCGCCGTCGAACCGCTCTACGCACGGGACCTCGCCCGCCTCGCCTGGCAGATCGGCCGGACGGAGGCGGTGCTGGCACAAATCCACGCCGGCACCGCGCAGGTCGCCGCGTTCCTTGCCGCCCACCCTGCCGTGAAGGAGGTTTACTGGGCGCTGCACCCCGTCGCCGCCGCCAACTACCGCCGGCTCGCCCGCGCGCCCGACGCCACCGGTGGCATGATCACCTTCACCCTCCGCCAGGCTGGCGGCCTCGAGGCGTTTTACGACCGGCTGCGCCTGCCCAAGGGTCCGAGCTTCGGCATGCGGACCACGCTCATCTGCCCCTTCATGTATCTGGCGCACTATGATCTCGTGACGACTCCCGCCGGCCTCGCCGAGCTCGCCGCGAGCAAACTCGACCCCGACCTGCTCCGCCTTTGCGTCGGCACCGAGCCCGCGGCCGATATCATCGCCGCACTGGCCGAGGCGCTGGCCTGAACCCATGCCCGCGTCGCACTGCCTCCTGGCCGTCAAGGCCATCCCCAACGCCCCGCGCAGCGAGATCGTCGGCTGGCTCGGCGAGGCGCTGAAGGTCAAGATCAAGGCGCCACCCGTCGAGGGACGCGCCAACGTGGTCCTCTGTGCCTTCCTCGCGACGAAGCTCAATCTCCCCCCGCGGGCCGTCACCGTCCTGACCGGCACAACTTCCCGGTTGAAGCGGGTGCGGCTTGAAGGCCTGACGATTGCGGAGGCCCGCGCCCGCCTCGGGGCCTGACTCAGGGTCTTTCTCATCGATAGGCACATCCTTGCCGCCGTAGGCCGCGAGCTTGCTCGCGCAAAAAGAGCGCCAGCAAGCTGGCGGCTTACACTGGCGTAACCATATCAAAAAAACCGGGGGCCTGATCATCCGCCGGCTTGCCGCCCGTCGCCCGCCGCTTTATCCCACTCTCCATGTCCGCCATCCCCACCCAACTCGCCGGCGTCACCGCCGTGACCAAGGCCAACGTCTATTTCGACGGCAATGTCGTCAGTCACACCGTCTTGCTGCCGGATGGCGTGAAGAAATCCCTCGGTCTCATCCGGCCCGGGAGTTACCATTTCGGCACCACCGTCCCGGAGCGCATGGAAATCGTCGCCGGCACTTGCCGCGTCACGCTCGACGGCACCACCGCGGCCAAGGACTATCCCGCCGGCACCGTTTTCGAGGTCTCCGGTCGGAGCGGCTTCACCATCGCGGTCGCGGCTGGCCTCTGCGAATACATCTGCACCTTCCTGTGAGCCGCGCGCTGCCTTTACCATTGGCAATCGCACGGCAGCCTGCTTACTGGGCTGCTTCGCCGTGACTGACTCCGCCGCCACCCCCATTGCCAACGTCCTCGCCGAGCGCTACGCCTCGGCCGCAGTGAAGGCCATCTGGTCGCAGCACGGCCGGGTGGCCCTCGAGCGCGATTTCTGGATCGCCGTGATGAAAGCCCAGCGCGACCTTGGCGTGCCCATTCCTGTCGAGGCGATCAAGGACTACGAAAAAGTGAAGGATCGGATCGACCTCGCGGCCATCGCGAAACGCGAGCGGGTGACCCTCCACGACGTGAAGGCCCGCCTGGAGGAGTTTTCCGACCTTGCCAAGCGCCAGTTCATTCACCTCGGGCTCACCAGTCGTGATCTCACCGAAAACGTCGAGCAGCTCCAGATTTTCCGTTCCCTCAAGCTCGTCCAGTTCAAGACCGCCGCCGCGCTCCTCGCCCTCGCCCGGCAGGCCGAGGCGCACCGCGATTTGATGATCACCGCCCGCACGCACAACGTGCCGGCGCAGCCCACCACGCTCGGCAAACGCCTCGCCATGTTTGGTGAGGAACTGCAGGCGGCGTTCACCCGCCTCGGCGAGCTCATTGAGCGCTACCCGGTGCGCGGCCTCAAGGGCGCGGTCGGCACCCAGCTCGACCAGCTCACTCTCCTCGGCGGCGACACCACCAAAGTGGACCAGCTGGAGGCCCGCATCATCAAGCACCTCGGTTTCCACGCCTCGCTCGGGGCGGTCGGCCAGATTTATCCGCGCAGCCTCGATTTCGAGGTCGTGACCGCGCTGCACCAGATCGCTGCGGCCGCCGCCAGCTTCGCCACCACGCTGCGCCTCATGGCCGGCTACGGGCTGCTCACCGAGGGTTTTCAGGAGGGGCAGGTCGGCTCCTCCGCGATGCCGCACAAGGTCAACGCCCGCAACTGTGAGCGCATCTGCGGTTTTGCCACCATCCTCAGCGGCTACGTCACCATGACCGGCGCCCTCGCCGGGCACCAGTGGAACGAGGGCGATGTCTCCTGCTCGGTCGTCCGCCGCGTCGCGGTGCCCGACGCTTTCTTCGCCCTCGACGGCCTGCTCGAAACCTTCCTCACCGTGCTCAGCCAGATGGAGGTCTTCCCCGCCAGCATCGCCGCGGAGAACGAACGCCACCTGCCCTTCCTGGCGACCACCACGATCCTCATGGAGGCCGTCAAACGCGGCGCCGGCCGCGAGACCGCACACGAAGCCATCAAGGAACATGCCCTCGCCGCCGCCAAAGCCCTGCGCACCGGTGGCGACGCCGATCTCCTCGGCCGCCTCGCCGGTGACAAACGCATCGGACTCGGCAAGAAGGCGCTCGCCGCCATCCTGGCCGAGAGCCATCGTTTTGTCGGGGCTGCACCGCATCAGGTGGACGCCTTTGTCGCCGACGTGAAGCCGTTGGCCAAACGCCACAAGGGTGCCGCCGACTACAAGCCCGGCCGGCTGCTTTAGCTCCGGCCGATTGCGGCCCCAGGGCACGACTGGTGGCTGAAATCATCAGCCCGGTCCGTCCGCCGGGTTCCATCTCTCCGTTCCTCCGCGTTTCCGGGATAATTGCGCCCGGCCAACCTGCCGGTAAAAAATTAGGGTTTGCGTCCGGCCAACGCCACCCGCTTTCCTGTTCCCTCACGTTCTCTTAAACCTTTACCAATACTGCCATGGCTGAACTCGTAGGAAATGTTCTGGTGGGCCAATCCGGTGGCCCCACCTCTGTTATCAATGCCAGCGTCGCGGGCATTATCACCGAGGCGCTCAACCATGAGTGCATCGATGAAATCTATGGCGTGCTCAACGGCGTGCTCGGCATTCTGCACGAGGACCTCATTGATCTCGCCGCCGAATCCCAGCAGCAGATCCGCGCCCTCAGGCACACCCCCGGTGCCGCCCTCGGCACCTGCCGCTTCAAGCTCAAGAAGCAGGCCGACTTCGAGCGGGTCCTCGAGGTCTTCAAGACCCACAACATCCGCTACTTCTTCTACATCGGCGGCAACGACTCCCAGGACACGGCCGACAAAATCTCCAAACTCGCGCGGGAGCAGGGCTACGAACTCCGCGTCATCGGCGTGCCGAAGACGATCGACAACGACCTCGCCGTCACCGACCACTGCCCCGGTTACGGCAGCACCATCAAGTATCTTGCGACCACCGTGCGGGAAGTCGCCTGCGACAGCGAATCCATGGGCCATGGCGACCTCGTCTCCATCATCGAGGTCATGGGCCGCAGCGCCGGCTGGATCGCGGCCGGCGCCGCCCTTGCCAAGCGCCGCGACCACCCGCACGATCCGCCGCACCTCATCCTGTTGCCCGAGATTCCCTTTAATCAGGAGAAAGTGCTCGAGGACATCCGCCGCGTGCTGAAGCGCGAGAAATTCTGCTCCATCGTCGTCGCCGAAGGCCTGGTCGATGCCGATGGCAACTACGTTGCCGCCGACGGCAAGACCGACGCCTTTGGCCACGCCCAGCTCGGCGGGGCCGGTGACGCGTTGGCTGAAATCGTCGAGCTCAACCTCCCCGGCGTAAAGGTGCGCGTCGCCAAGCCCGGCCTGATCCAGCGCGCGGCCGCGCACGTCGCCTCCAAGACCGACGCCGACGAGGCCGCCCTCGCCGGTCAGGCCGCCGTGCTCGCCGCCATCCGTGGCGAGACCGACAAGATGGTCACGCTCATCCGTGGCGACGCCGAGCAATACACCGTCGAGACCGGTCTGGCGCCGTTGAGCGACATCGCCAACGGCGTGAAGAAACTACCCCGGGAGTGGATCAACGAGGACAATGTCTCGATGAACTTCCAGTTCCTCCGTTACGCGCAGCCCCTCATTCAGGGCGAGATGACGCTTCCGCACGACAACGGCGTGCCCGTCTACGCCCGCCTCGACAAGGTGCGCATCGACAAGGTCCTCCCCGCCTACGGCATCGGCGAGTAGGCCACAGCGTCAGTCCAGCAATCCCAAGGCCGGTCGCAAGCGACCGGCCTTTTTTTGTTTGCCCGCCCGTCCGTGCCAACGCCCGCCTTTCGCCAGAATCGGCTCGGCGGAATACCGCGGCAGGTTTGTTATGCTGCCGGCCTCGGTCCCATCGTCACGCGTCACCTGGCAGATCGTGTTGGGCCGGCACCACGCCCGGGAGGACAAACCATCACCCGTCGCGGGACTGCCACCGTTGTTGCGCGATCATCAAGCTCTGGCCGGCGATGCCCATGCAAAAAAGTGCGGTGACAATGACCGAGGCCCGCTCGTTCCGGCCCGGGCCGTCAGGCCTGCACCGCCACGTAGGGTTCCTCGTGCAGATCCGGCATGCGCCGGCCGGAAAGCAGTTGCCACCACACCCGCGCACAGGTGACCACCACGATGGCCACCAGCACAAGGAAGGCGCCGGTCACGCCCGCGTTCACCTGGTTGTTGAACAGGAGCTGCCCCCACTGCTTGAGCTGCGCCGGCGTGCCGCCGGCCTCGATCTTCGCGGCAAAATCCCGTGCCGCGCTCAGGAAACCGAGCCGCGGGTCCGCGCTGAAAATCTTCATCCAACCCGCCGTCATCGTGACCGACAGCAGCCAGGCCAGCGGCGCGAGGGTCACCCAGAGGTAGCGCGTCCGCCCCATCTTGATCAGCACCGTCGTGCCCAGTGCCAGCGCGATGACGGCGAGGAGCTGGTTGGCCACGCCGAAGATCGGCCAGAGCGAGTTGATGCCGCCCAGCGGATCAATCACGCCTTGGTAGAGAAACCAGCCCCACGCCGCGACAAAGAGCGTTGTCGCGATGAAATTGCCCGTGAAGGAGCGCGTGTCGGCCAGCGGCTTGTGCAGCAGTCCGAGCACATCCTGCACGATAAAGCGCCCCACCCGGGTGCCGGCGTCGATCGTGGTCAGGATGAACAGCGCCTCGAACATGATCGCGAAGTGATACCAGAGCGGCAGCAGGTGCCGCCCAAACACCCCGGCAAACACCTGCGCCATGCCCACTGCAAAGGTCGGCGCACCGCCGGTCCGTCCGACCATTGTTTTTTCACCCACGCTCGCAGCCAGGTCGGACATCTGCACCTCCGTGACCGGAAAACCCAGCGCCGTGGCCTTGGCCACGACCGCGGCCGCCTCCCCCTTCATGTTGATCGCGAAATATTCGCCCGGCTCCATCGCGCAGGCCGCAATGAGCGCCATGATGCCCACCAGCATCTCGGTGACCATCGCCCCGTAGCCGATGATGCGGATATCCCGCTCGCTGCTGATCAGCTTTGGCGTCGTGCCCGAGGCGATGAGCGAATGGAAGCCCGAGACCGCCGCGCAGGCGATCGTGATGAAACAGAAGGGAAACACCGGCCCCGCGAACACCGGCCCCGTGCCGTCGATGAACTGGGTGACCGCCGGCATCTTCAGGTGCGGGGCGAGGATGACGATGGCAACGCCGAGCGCGGCCACCGTGCCGAGCTTCATGAAGGTGCTGAGGTAGTCGCGCGGCGCGAGCACCAGCCACACCGGCAGCACCGAGGCCAGCAACCCGTAACCCATGATCCACCACGCCAGCGTCGTGCCCTTGAGCGTGAGCCAGCCCTCCAACGCCGAGCCGTGCACATACTGTCCGCCCCAGACGGAGGCGAGCAACGCCAGCACGCCGAGGGCGCTGACCCAGCCGAGGCTTTTGCCGCCGCCGTAGCGCATCCCGCAACCCATCGCCACCGCGATGGGCATCGTCATGGCGATGGTGAACAGGCCCCACGGACTTTCGGCGAGGGCGTTGACCACGACCAGCGCCAGCACCGCGAGCAAAATGATCATGATCCCGATGATGCTGATGAGGGCGACCAGGCCCGCGAACGGCCCGACCTCGTCGCTCACCATCTGCCCGAGCGACTTGCCGCGCCGGCGGGTCGAGCAGAACAAAACCACCGAATCGTGCACCGCCCCGCCCAGCGTCGCACCGACCAGCATCCAGAGCAGCCCGGGCAGGAAACCAAACTGCGCCGCCAGCACCGGTCCGACCAGCGGCCCGGGGCCGGCGATGGCCGCAAAGTGATGACCAAAGACGATCCAGCGGTTGGTTTTAACAAAATCCTTGCCGTCCTCGTTCACCACGGCGGGCGTCGCCCGCAGCTCATCCAGCGTCAGCACCTTCGCCATCAGCCACGCGGAGTGAAACCGGTAGGAGATGGCAAAGATGCAAACGGAGGCGACCACGACCCACAGCGCGCTGACCGTTTCGCCGCGCGACCAGGCCAGCGACACCAGCGAGGCCGTGGCAACCGTGACCACTGCGGACCAACCGATCACGCGCAACCAAAGGGGAAGTTTTTTCATGGGGTGGCTTTCCGGCAATTTGAAGCCCATAGACCTGCGCAGGCACCGCCGGTGCGGCAACCGAAAACAGCGGTCAAGCCTCTGCAAATATTCACTTTGGTCCGGAACTGAGCCAACGCCGCGGCTCCGGGCCGGACTCAGGCAGTTGGCGCAGGTCGGCTGTGAACCTGCTCGCGTTTATCCAGCGCCGCCAGCGGGTGGCCTGCCACGGCTCAGTCCGGCTTTAAATCCCCTCGCCCCCGGCTTTTTCAGGCGTCCCTCAGAGGAACGATGGATTGATCTCCACGTCCTTGCGGCGGGATTCCGGCGTGATCTTGAGGTCGGTGATCCTGCCCTCGCGGACCCTTGCCTCCACCACCGTTTGCTGCGGTGCGTGCAGCTTGAAATCAACATTCCAGTCGGCGGGCCAGGCGGGCAGCAGGAAAATCTTGTCGCCCTCGCTCTGCAGGAGCATCGCCTGCACCGCCTTCATGAGCACCCCGCCGTGGCACTGGTCGGGCGTCCAGTCATAATTCGGTCCCCAGAACGCCGGGAAGCGGCAGGCGGGATCCTTTTTTCTGACCCGCTGCACCACGTAATCGCGCGCCTCGTCGGCGAGCCCGAGGTACGCCATGAAGATATCCTCCTGCCGCCAGCCGAACGCGCCCCGGTCCTCGCGACGCTTGAGGGCCTCGACGCCCAGCGGCGCCCCGGGTTTTTCGAACGACACGAGCCGGAACGGAAACACGGCGTACAACTCAGCATTCTCGATGTTGCGCTTGTTCTCAAACCGGGCCGCCGGCGCCAGCAGCCGCACGCCCTCCACTTCGCGAACCGGCAGGGCGGGCAGCCGCGTCTGCAAGCCGGTCAGGTAACTCCGGTCGGCCGCCGGCAGCAGCTCGCCGGGCAACGCGAGCAGGCGACCGATGACCGCGTGCAGGCCGGCCACCTCGGGCATGGGATTCGTGGTGTCCCACCAGGTTTCCAAGGCCTGCGACGGATGCATGACCAGTTTCCCATCCGGACCCGGCCGGTAGTGGCAATCAAAGAAGCGGACAAACGCGCGCGCCGCCGGCAGGAGGGTCTTCCGCAGAAACTCCCGGTCGCCGGTGTGATCGTAGTAATCCTGCAGCATGAACACCAACTCCAGCCCGCCGACCCACTCCCACTTATGGTAGCCGCTGACCTGGAGCTTGTCGGTGCGCTCGGCCGCGGGGGTCTCCCAGCCGTAGCTTTCGCCAAAAACCGCACCCCACGGATGGATGCACTCCGCCATGTAAGCGGCGTCCTCGTAGCCGAAATACCGCTGGGTGCGGTAACGCGAGACCGCAAGCACCTCGCCGGTGTACATGCGGAAAAACGGCTGCAACAGATCCAAGTCACCCGAAGTGCAAAGTGACGTGTAAGGCAGCCGCGTGTTCTGCCACCAATAACCGGGACCCCAACACCGGTAGTCCGCATCGCCGGGCTGGTCCGGCCAGGGCACGGTGAAGAGCGAGCCGTTGAACTTGATTGGGTAAGCCCCGCGCCCCGCGCAGGCCGTGATGAAACGCTGCAATGCATACCCCTGCGCAACCTCGGTCGCGGCCGACGGATCCGCCGCACCGGCCCGCGCCGTGACCGCGATATGACTGCGCGTCCAGAAATCCTGCCACCACGCCAGATGCGAGGCATAGCGCTGCGCCAGTTCCACGCACTCGCCTTCACCAATCAATTTCCGCATCCCGGCCAGCCACTCCTCCGGCGTCGCCGGTTGCCGCGTCAGCACATGCACCGCAAAATGATGGTGTTGCGCCGCACTGCGCTCGAGTGTCCGGTCATCTACACGCTGCGCCCCCGGACTGCGGATAACCGCGCCAAAGGTCCGGTGGATGATCGGATCGTGCCAGGGTGCCCCCATCAGGTCCTGTTGCCGCATGAGCAACTCCGGGCCGACGGACTTCCGGTTGTGGTGCAGCCAGCCGATGCCGTCGGGCAGGTCGCGCAGCACCGTGTCGGGCTCGACGACCGTGGGTGCGTGCTGGTGGTCGGGCTTTTTCCAGTCGAGGTGGACGTCGCTCACCTCGATCGTAGGCAGCGTGGTCGCCGCCGTGCGCCACAATTCAAACGAAGCCGTCGCTGTAACCGGTTCGACCGACTGCGTTTCGACGTGGATAGTCGGGTGATTCGCATCCACCCAAAGACGGAGCGTGACCACCGGCCCGCCGGAATTGTCGGCTGCGGTCACGGTAACCACCATCTCCCCGCGTGCCGGATCGAGTTTCTGGGCAAACCCGGCGCCCGGCGACAACAAGGCCGGCGTGAGCCGCACGCGCACGAGTCCGACCTTGGCGAGGCGCGCGTTGTCCTCCCACGCGTCAGTTTTGCCGATGTAAAACAGGAGGTCGCCGGCCGGCTCGACCCACGCGTTCAGCGTGATGTCGCCATTGCCCAGCGGCATCGAGCCGCGGGCATCTGTACTGGGTGAATTCCACATCACGTTGGGTGGGATGGCATCAGTGCCGTCGGCGGCCAGCGCCCCCGCAGTGCTGCCCAAACAACCGGCCACGGTCACGGCGAGCAATCGGCTGCGCGAAGAGAGTGGACGGAAGGAGTGATGCTTGGGCATGGATGGATTGCGGCAGGCAGTGGTGGTGCGACTTTGCAGACCGCAGGCAAGCTGCGGTCTGCAAAGTCCGGATGCGCACGCATGGCGCATGGTTGCCGGAACCCTGCGTCCGGGTCGAGCTTCCAGCTTGCCGCTGCCGGCAACCCGCTTGCGGACACCCTCACCCTGCGCGAGCCAGCTCGCTGCCTGC
>CAJBES010000059.1 GCA_903952145.1 uncultured Opitutaceae bacterium
CACTAGAATTCATCTGAGTTATCCAGAAGCATAAGTATATGGATACACAGAAGGAAACGCGTTTTTCCGATTAACTTGTATTAACCCCAAAAGTCCTAAATTTGTGAATTGGGTGACAACAAGGGTGACAACAAATTCAGGTAATCGCCGTTTAAAAAAACAGAGTTCTGCGGTTGCGCCAATAATTCCGCCTGCTGCAGCCGTGGCCTTACGCTGGGCTGATTTCAGGGTAATGCCGGCAATAATAATGCAGGAGTTTGATGGCGCCGAGCAAAGCCTTGATTACCCACCATGGGTTATCGAGTGCGGTAAGAATGTCTGCCGTGCCATATTCCCGAAGGCATACAAACTAGCTGATCCGAAAGTCACCGACGCATACAAAATCGGAATCGGCTTAGGCATGATGCAGGCCGGGGCATCACAATTCGCGGAGGCATTTGCCAAGTTAGGAATCCAGGCAGAAGATAGAGAATTGACTGCGGATGAAGCCGAGAAACTTGCAGCTCTCCTATATGGACCTGACAGCGGCCTAAAATGTCCTGTGGATGGTTCCACACTCATTCCTGCGGAAATATCCGAGTTTCTGGAACAGAAGATGAAAGAGATGAGCCTCCGTGAACAGGCCTCCTTTCACCAGGGGATTGCCGATGCAATAGCGATGATGGCAGGGAAGAATAAGGCGACCCTGGCTACAACGCCTTACTCTACAATGCTAGTTTATTGGAGGGCAGTGGATTCGTTGGGGAGCGTAGAACAGCTCCATGATTTTTTGACGAAGATCCATGGAAGAAATTTGGTCGGTAGTGACATCAAGCGCACTCGTCAGCTTTGCCTCAGAGTGGGCAAGAGGTTCCAAGCTCCCGGTCGTCCGAAAACAACCTCACGCTCCAAGTAGCATGAAGTAATTTATCCGAGCTGCTGCTGGTAGTTTCCTCTGCATGGAAACCCAGCTCTCAACTTTCAGTAGCTCGCATAAACTCGCATTAACGCGAGTCGAAGCGGCAAAGTCACTCGGGGTATGTGCCCTGACCGTGGACCGTCTAGCCAAGCGCGGTCTGCTGCGGCCCTCACGGGCGACTCGTCGTCCGCTCTATCCCGTATGGGAGCTAGAGCGGTTCCTGCGGGAAACCTCGGAGGTCATCAAGCTATGACCCAGTGGGAAATATGGGATCAGCTGATGGCGGAGGATGAGGAGCGACGTCTGCGGATCGCTCGCTGCCAGATCGCTATCGAGAAACGTAAGGCAGCGGAACAGGTAGCCAGGAAGAAGATGATTCAGTCGCACCGTGCGGCTATGCCGAAGCTTCGAGCTGGCGAAGGAAAGATCATCCGGACAGCCGCAGGCTATATCACGATCATTTACTACAGCGAAGCCGACATCGCACGGGTGGCCAGACAGACGCCGTGGCTGTTGCCGGAGTTATTACGGGAATTGGAAGATAACAAAAATGAAGCCACATATTTTGAGGCCGTATAATCCTGCCTCCTGGTTTCATGCCGGCGGCATCTGGAAGGTTCTGGCGAGGCTGGAGCCGAAACTGCCCGACGTGGGCGGCAGGCTCTTTCTGACCTTCACGTTCAATCCGGCGCTGTTTGCCGATCCATCACTGGCTTTCGACCAGGGGCGGGATCACCTGCGCCGGATGTTCTACAAATTGCGGCAAGGGGTCCAATGGGAGGGGATTCGTTACGTGATCGACGCGCCTTACTGCGTGAAAGTGGAGTTTCATCAAAACGGCTGGGCCCATTTCCACGTCGTGTTTTTAACCCGCCGGTTTTTGCCGGCCCCCCTGTTGAACGAGCTTTGGGGTTACGGCAGGACCAACGTCCAGCGAATTCGGAATCATACTTTCCGCTATTTGCTAAAATACGTCACGAAAGGGGGCGGATTGCCTGAGTGGGTTAAGCGGCGGACACGTCTCCGGATTTTCCAGTCGTCGCGGGGCTTCTATATAATCCCCAGCGAACCCAAAGCGCCGTCAGAGAAAACAGGCCGCACCTGCAGGTTCGGCACCATCGGCGAACGGATCATACGCTGGTCCAAGACGGCCCTCATCCAGGAGGGCGATCAATTCGGTCAGATCATCCTCGGCGCTCCCTTCGTGGACCTCCTTGACGAGCTCATACTTTCCGTAGCCAGGGCAGGTCGTTACCTGGGCAACGGGCATATCCAAATTAACGACAGTAAAGAACTCCTACCATGGATCATACCGAAACGAAAATCAGCGCCGGTGGCATTTATGTCCGCGGCATAATCGTTTCCAGTTCCGCCAATGCGTTTCAACGCAAGGACGGCTCGGGAATCGTCGTCAAAGTGCAGCACGAAATCGCCACCCAGCCTGGCGTCGTGCTTTTCGAGCAATACATGGACCCGAAAGAGTCCAAAGAAGTGAAAGTCGAGGGGGACAAGGTGGTTGCTTTCCCGCAACTGGCCCAATTCTCCAACCTGACGCTCAAGGTGCTACGCTACCGATTCGACCGCGAACGGTTCATCGTCACCGGGGCAGAGCAAGTGATGGGAGGTGAAAGCGCACCGGGCTAGGCGGTGCAAGAAGCTCGCCCTGGCGAGCGGGGCGTCTCGAGCCCGCAGAGGGCACGAGTCGTAGGCTTTTCAAGCGCCACGAAGGGTCAGCCCAAAGCGAAACCGGTAAAACACGGCGTAGCGGCGGGCTGATTGTTCGTGGCGCAGCCTTTTTAACCAGGCTAGCCCGCTCGGGCCATCCATAACCATGAAACAGTCAATTACCCAATCAAACGCAGGGAAGGGGGCCGGGGTGCCGGATGCGGATGCGGCCGTCAGGCCGCACCGCACCGGCTCCCGGCCTTTTCCTTGTTTCTATGGTTAATAACTGTCCACGGTCAGGCTCGCATTGATCATCGCCGGTTCACCGCCATGAACTCGCAATGCGGTCGGCCGTTTCACCGGCTACGAGTTCTATAAGCTGATGACGTCGCTTAACGCTCCGACACTCTTTATCCCGTCGCCTCGGCATCCAGAGTCCCGTCAGAGCAACATGGTAATTGGCATGCCCCGGCATCAGGCGGGAAAATTGGAGTGGTATCTTCACCTGAACCGAAGTATGCTTTGTTCAGCACGAGGTCGTGCCGGCCATGAACCCCACCGATAAATTGTCCGCGTCTTGCTGTCTTCCCGCCATGTGCGGCACATTTTCGCCGGTAGCGGGTGACCGAGTGCCGCCCGGAGCAATATCCCACGACAGCAGAGTCTGCCGGAACAGGAGCCAGACATGAAAACCCGCAAAACATCCAAAGCGAGGACAAGAGCCCTAACCAGCAAACACCCGGTGATCGCCGTTAAAACAGCCGGAACGCCCGCACCGGCAGCCCCCCCCCCCCCCGACCGGATTTCCCATCGTCGGCATAGGTGCTTCCGCCGGGGGACTCGAGGCCTTGGAGGTGTTCCTGAAAAACGTGCCGGCGAAGAGCGGCATGGCCTTTGTCATCGTCCAGCACCTGGACCCGACGCACAAGGGCATCATGGCGGAACTGCTCCAGCGCATCACCCCCATGAAGGTCGTCCAGATCAAGGACCGCACCAAGGTCCAGCCCGACTGCGTCTATGTGATCCCGCCGAACAAGGACCTGTCCCTCCTGCACGGCGTCCTGCATCTGCTCGATCCGGCGGCGCCGCGCGGCTTGCGCCTGCCGGTGGATTTCTTCTTCCGCTCGCTGGCTGAGGACGCGCAGGAGCGCAGCATCGGCGTCATTCTCTCGGGCATGGGCAGCGACGGCACGCTGGGGCTGAAAGCCATCAAGGGCAAGGCGGGCGCGGTCTTCGTGCAGGAACCGGCCACGGCCAAGTTCGACGGCATGCCCCGGAGCGCCGTGGACGCCGGGCTGGCGGATGTCGTCGCGCCGGTGGAGGCCTTGCCCGGCAAGATCCTCACCTATCTCCAGCACGTGCCCCTCCTCGTCCAACCCGGCAAGGTCGAGCAGGAAGACCAAGCCCACAGCGGCTTCGACAAGATCGTGCTCCTGCTCCGCTCGCAGACGGGCCACGATTTCTCCCTCTACAAGAAGACCACGGTGTATCGCCGGATCGAGCGGCGCATGGGCATCCACCAGATCAGCCGGATCACTTCCTATGTCCGGTTTATCCAGGAGAATCCCTCGGAGGCGGCTCTGCTGTTCAAGGAACTCCTGATCGGCGTCACGAGCTTCTTCCGCGACCCGGCGGCGTGGGAGCAGTTGCAAACCGCGGTTCTCCCGGCGCTGCTGAAGGACCGTCCGCCCAGTCAGGCGCTGCGGGTCTGGATTCCCGGCTGCTCGACCGGGGAGGAAGCCTATTCTCTGGCCATCGTCTTCCAGGAGGCGCTGGAGCAGCTCAAGCCGGCGCGCAGTCACACGCTCCAGATTTTCGCGACTGATCTGGACCAGGACGCCATCGCGAAAGCCCGCACCGGTATTTACCCCGCCAACATCGTCGCGGATGTGGCGCCGGAGCGGCTGAACCGGTTCTTCGTCCAGGTCGCCAGCGGTTACCAGGTCGGCAAGTCCATCCGGGAGGCGGTGATCTTCGCGCCGCAGAACCTCATCATGGACCCGCCCTTCACCAAGCTCGACCTGGTGAGCTGCCGCAACCTGCTCATCTATCTGACGCCGGAGTTGCAGAAGAAAATCCTGCCGCTCTTTCACTACAGCCTGAATCCCGGAGGCGTGCTGGTGCTGGGGAGCGCCGAGACGGTCGGCGGTTTTACCGACCTCTTCGTGCCGCTCCCGGGCAAGGCCCAGCTCTACCGGCGGCTCGAATCCGGGCAGCGGTTGGAGCCGCTCGAATTTCCCGCAGCGTTCACGGCCACCCGGAAGGGGGCGCCGCCAGCGGCGGCGTTGAAACCGCCGGCCAACCTTCAGGCGGAGGCGGAGCATCTGCTCTTGTCGCGGTATGCCCCGGCGGCGGTGCTGACCAACGCCAACGGCGACATCGTTTTCATCAGCGGGCGGACGGGCAAATACCTGGAGCCGGCGGCGGGCAAAGCCAACTTGAACCTTTTTGCCATGGCCCGTGAGGGCCTGCGCTACGAACTGACCGATGCCTTCCGCAAGGCGCTCCGGCAAAAGGACGCGGTCACCCACCGGAACCTGAAGGTGGGGACCAATGGCGGCACGCAGAGGGTGGACCTCACCGTGCAGGCGATCACGGAGCCGGAGACGCTGCGCGGATTGGTGATGGTCGTCTTTACGGACGTGGCCACGCCGCCCGAACCGGAAGCGCCGGCCCAAGGCCGCCCCGCCGGCAGCGCCCGTCTGGCGACCCTGGAACGGGACCGCGAACAAGCCCTCCAGGAGTTGCAGATTACCCGTGAAGAGATGCAGACCTTTCAGGAGGAAGCCAAATCCTCCCACGAGGAGTTGCAGTCCACCAACGAGGAACTCCAATCCACCAACGAGGAGCTGACCACTTCTAAGGAAGAGATGCAGTCCATGAACGAGGAGTTGCAGACCCTCAACGCTGAACTGCAGCACAAGTTCGCGAACCTGTCCCAGGCCAACAACGACCTGACGAACCTGCTCAACAGCACGGAGGTCGCCACCTTGTTCCTGGACCCCGCGTTGCGCGTGCGGCTGTTCACAGCCGGGTCGAACCGCTTCTTCAAGCTTATCCCGGGCGACGTGGGCCGGGTGATCACCGATATCGTCTCGGAACTGGTCTACCCGGAACTGGTCGACCACGCGCGCGAGGTGCTGCGGACGCTGGCCGTGCATGAGCAAGCTGCCGCCACCCGCGACGGGCGCTGGTTCACGGTGCGCCTCCTGCCCTACCGCACGCTGGAGAACATGATTGACGGCGTGGTCATCACCTTCACGGACATCACCGTTTCCAAGACGCTGGAGAAGAAACTGCGGACCACGCAATCCGGCCTGGAACAACACATCGCGGACCAAGACTTGAAGCTGACGCAAGCCGGGGAGTCGTTGCAGGCGGAAATGAAACACGGGCACGACGCCGGCCGTTCCGCAGGGTCGGCAACCGGGGAAAGGAGTAAGCCATGAAAGAGAAGCAGGACCCGCCCGTGTACGCCGCCGCGTTGCGCCGCCGCGCGGAATCGCGGCTGAGCGAAAAGCAGAAGAGTCAGCGCCCAGCCGCCGGCGATCAGCCGAAGGCGGAAGAGACCGCCCGGCTCGTCCACGAACTGCAAGTTCACCAGATCGAGCTGGAGATGCAGAACGAGGAGCTCATGCAGGCGCGCGCCACAGCGATCGAGCTCCTGGCCCGATACACCGACCTTTACGACTTTGCCCCGGCGGGCTACCTGACCCTCGACCGCGAGGGGGCGATCCGGCAGGTGAACTTGACCGGCGCGCAGATGCTTGGCGTCGAGCGTTCCCGGCTGGCGAACCGGTGCTTCGGTCTGTTCGTCGTCGAGAGCGACCGGCGCGTCTTCAGCGATTACCTGCAAAAAGTCTTCGCGAGCCATACCAGTGAAAGTTGCGAATTGACGCTGCTGCGGGAAGGGCTGCAGCCCCTCGTGGTGCGGATCGAGGCCGTGCGCTCCGCCGATGGGCAGGAATGCCGTTCGGTGGTGCTGGACATCACCGAGCGCAAGCAGGCGGAGGCAAAGATCCGTGCAGCGCTGCAGGAGAAGACGGCTTTGCTGGGGGAGAAGGAGGCGCTGCTGAAGGAGGTGCACCACCGGGTGAAGAACAACCTGCAG
>CAJBES010000060.1 GCA_903952145.1 uncultured Opitutaceae bacterium
GCCGCAAACCGGCAGGCCCGGACCCTGATCGGCGGGCCGCTCGTGGGCCGGCCCTGGCACTCGATGCTGTTGAATTTCGCCGGGACGATGACGCTGGCAGAATGGCTGGCGGATGCGGCCCGGCCGCGGCTCCTGAACATCCGCACCACCTCGGGCCTGCCGCAAACCCTCGAGGTGACCGTCGAGCCGGCGGGCGAAGACTGCCTTCTGTTCGGCGAGATCAACGCTGCGGAGCAGGCGCGCCTCGGGCGGCAGGTGCTGGAGCTCAACCATGAGCTGAACAATCTCACCCGCGAACTGGCCCAGAAAAACGCGGAACTGGTCCAGCTGAACGCGCTCAAGAACCAGTTCCTCGGCATGGCCGCGCACGACCTGCGCAAGCCGATCGGGCTGATTTTGAGCTACACGGAATTCCTGAGCGGCGAGGCGGGCGGGGCCTTGTCCGCCGAGCACCGGGATTTCCTGGCGACGATCCGGGGTGCCGCAGAGGGGATGCGCCGGATGGTGGACGATTTTCTCGATGTGAGTCTGATCGAGGCGGGCCGCTTCAGTCTCGACGAACAGCCGGCCGACCTCGGCAAACTGGCGCAGGCCGCCGTCACCCTGGTGAATCTGTCCGCGACCAGGCGCGGAGTGAAGATCGCCGTGGCCCTCGATGCGGCGGCGCGGTCCTTGTTCGTGGACGGCCCGAAGCTTGAGCAGGTGCTGACCAACCTGCTGAGCAACGCGGTGGAGCATTCGCCGGCGGCAGGCGGCGTGACGCTCGGCAGCCGGCGGCTGCCGGCGGAAGTGAGGGTGCAGGTGGCTGACACGGGGCAGGGGCTTTCACCCGCGCAGCAGCAGCGCCTGTTTCAATCTTTTGCCAGCGGCCAGATCCAGAAGTCCAAGGGCGAGCGCAGCATCGGCCTGGGCCTCGCCATCGCGCGGAAGATTGTCGAGGCCCACGGCGGCCGGATGTTCGTCGAGAGCGAACCCGGCCGGGGCTCGGTGTTCGGCTTCACTCTGCCCTTGAGCCGCCTGATGGTGGCGGCCGGGCCGGGCGATCCCGCCGCAACCAACCTCAGCGTCAGTGCCAATCCAACCCAAGGCGAATAAAGCCATGAACAAAGACCAATTGATTGCATCCGCCGGCCAGCTCCGCCCCGTGACTGCGGCGGCCACCGCCGACTACGAAGCCAGGCGCGAGGCCATGGCCGCGGAACTCAGCCGTCGCATGCTCGCCCGGCCGGATGTCGACCGTTTGATCGGCCCGGGCAACCGGGAGATGTTGGAAAACAACAGCCGCAACATGCTGCGCTTCATGGGCTCGTTGTTCCGGAATTTCGAACCGGTGGTCCTCGCCGAAACGGCACTCTGGGTGTTCCGCGCCTACCGGTCGCACGGTTTCCAGATCAGCTATTGGCCGGCCAACCTCGACACCACGGTCGCGGTGCTCCGCGAACAGCTGACCGCCGAGTCGTTTGCCTCGGTCTATCCGAGTTTTGAGTGGCTGATCGTCCACAATCCGGCTTTCGTCGAGTTCAGTGACGAGGCTCTGCAGTCGGGCCCCGGCGAACCGTCAACCCCGACCCCGGCGCATGGCTGATGCGGCCAGCCACTCCAACATGAATCCCAACCCTGATCCCACCGGCGGGCCCACCCCGTCAACCGAGCGCGCGGCGACCACACTCGTCGTCATCGATGATGATCCCAACGTGCTGCGGGCCACGGCGCGCATCGTGGCCGAGGCGGGCTACACGGTGCTCACCGGCGCCACCGCCGCCGAGGCCCTTGAACTCACGCGCCGGCACATGCCGGCGATGCTCCTGCTCGATGTCGTGCTGCCCGACGGCAACGGGATGGACGTGGCCAGACAATTGAAGAGTGAGGCAGCGCTGGCGGGGGTTTTTGTGATCCTGCTGTCCGGGTTCAAGACCACGGGCGAAGATCAGGCTGCGGGGCTGGCCACGGGTCTGGCGGATGGATACATCTCGCTGCCTTTCAGCAAGCCGGAGTTCCTGGCGCGCATCGATGCCCTCCTCCGGCTCCGGGCGATGCAGGAGTTGCTGCGGGAAGCGCTCCGGGAGAAAGAGGCGCTGCTGAATGAGGTGCACCACCGGGTGAAGAACAATCTGCAGGTGATCTCGAGCCTGCTGAGCCTCGAAGCCCACCGGCACCTGGAGCCTGCCACGAAGGCGGTGCTGAACGACATGAAGGGCCGCATCCGCTCCATGGCCCTGCTGCACGAGACGCTTTGCCGCTCGGGCACCTTTGCGGTGGTGGACCTGGGGGCCTACGTCAGCAAACTTGCCGCCCAGGCATTCCAAGCTCTGACCACTCAGGCCGGCGCCATCCAGCTCCATCTGGAACTGGTCGCCGTCCATGTCGAGAAAGACCAGGCTATGACCTGCGGCCTGCTCGTGAATGAACTGCTCACCAACAGTCTCAAGCACGCGTTCCCCGGCGGAGCCCGCGGCGAGATCCGGGTCGGTCTGGAGCGCGAGGCGGGCGGGCGGGTACGCCTGCAGGTGAGCGACACCGGGGTGGGGCTGCCGGCGGATTTCGATCTCAGCCGCGCCAACACGCTCGGGCTGCAACTGGTGTCGGACCTGACCCAACAACTGCGGGGCGTCCTGGAAATCGGTCCAGGCGCGAGCTTCAGCCTCGTTTTCACCCCGAAAGCCTGCGCCGGCACGGTGTTCCCGCTGCCGCCGCCTGGACCTGGGGCGACGGGTGCCGCCACCCGCGCGACCGAGGGGAGGGCCCCATGAGGCGCAGGCGGCACATGAACCTGGAAAATGCAGTTGCAAACACGGCCCGCACGGCGGGCACGGCCGGCGTCGGAACCAGATCCGGGGCCGGCTCGGCTGGCGCGGGGCCGGTTTGATGCTGGTCCTGCTGGGGACCCTGACTGTCAGCGTCCCCGCGACCGAGGCACCGCTGAAGGTGCGCATCGGCGTGGAGAATAGCTCCATCCCGCTCTCGTTCCTGGACCAGCAGGGGGCAGGCGGACGGTTTTGCCGCCGAGCTGCTGCGCGAGGTCGGGCGTGCCGGCGGCATCGAGTTCGAAATCGTGCCCGAAGCCTGGTCATTCATCAGCCGTGAGTTTGAGGCCGGCCGGCTCGATGCCCTGGCCAACGTGACCATCACCGACGAGCGGCGTGCGACCATGGATTTTTCCATCGGACACGCCTGCATTCACGGTGTGGCCTACACCCGACCCGAAGCCCCGCCGATCAGTCGCACCGCCCAGTTTGCCGGCAAGACCATGGCCACACTCCGCGGCAGCATCGGCCACACCAACGCCGTCAGGCATGGCGCCTGGGGTGCCCGCATGGTGTTTTATCCCACCTGGGCCGAGATCCTCAGGTCGGTCAGGAAAGGTGAGTGCGATTTTGCCCTGCTCTCGCGGCCCACCGTGGCAAGATTTTACCTATCGATAGCCCCCCCCCCGGAGAACCGCACCCGGGAGGCATTTTCTCCGTGCCTTTGCTCCGCCGGGTGGTAACCTGCAATCCACCGCCCATGGTAAAATCCAGAATACTCATCGTTGACGATGAGGTCCTTGTCACCCGCGACCTCAGCGCGCAGTTGGTGGAACTGGGCTACGAGCCTGTGGAGATCTGCACCTTGGGCGAGGAGGCCGTGGCCGTGGCGGAACGCCTGCGACCCGACCTGGTGCTGATGGACATCCAACTCGCCGGTGGAATGGATGGCATCAGCGCCGCGCAGCTCATCCGGGATCAGCTGAGCCTGCCGGTGGTTTTTCTCACGGCCTTTACCGAGGTCGAGACCCTCAATCGCGCCAAGCTGACCGAGCCTTTTGGCTACATCATCAAGCCGTTTGACGATCGCGAACTGCTGAC
>CAJBES010000061.1 GCA_903952145.1 uncultured Opitutaceae bacterium
CCGACCACCCCCTCGTGCGGGCGGGTTTATAATCCTGCGCCCCTGCCGCTGGCTGCCGCTCCTCGCGCTGGCCCTGGCCAGTCTTGGCGCCCAACCGGCGGCGGCCGGGGATGACGCGCCCTACGTCCTGCCCCCGTGGACCATCACGGAGCGGCTCAACCGCCATCTGCAGACCGCCCGCGGCGACTACTTTGCGTCCACGCTCGGCCCCTCGTCGGTCGTCGCTGCCGCCGACTGGTCCGGCCGCAGCATCGCCACGTTGGCCGAGGCCCTGCGGCACACCCCGGGCGTGATGCTCCAGGAGAGCTTCGGCGGCTTCGAGCCCCCGCGCCTCTCCATTCGCGGCTCCGGTCTCGACAGCGCGCCCACCAGCCGCGGCGTCGCCCTGCTCATCGACGGTCTGCCTCTCGCGCGGGCGGACGGTTCTTTTCACAGCGGCCTGTTTGATCCGCAGCTCTTTCCCCGGTTGGAGATTTACCGCGGCACGCTCCACATGGCGCTTAATCCCGCCGTGCTGGGCGGCGTGCTCAGCGCCACCTCGCTCGCGCCCGACACCCCCCCCGCCATGCGTCTGCGCGCGGAAGGGGGCGACTTTGGCGCGTTCCGCACGCAGTTCACCGCCCGGGGCCCCGCGCCTGTGCACGCCGCCGCCGCCCACCAGAGCGCCCGCGGCTGGCGCGACCACAGCCAGCAGGAACGCGCCGCCATCCAGCTCGCCGCCCACCGCGCCCTGACCGAGGCCACGCAGCTCGAGCTCTCCGCCTATGCCGCCCGCGCCGTCTACGATGTGCCCGGACCGCTGACCCTCACCGAGGCCTTCGCCCGGCCCCGCGCCGTCTCCGCCGCCGTGCAGCGCGACCTGCCCCGCCGCTCGGCCTCCGTCGTGCGCGCCGCCGCCCAGCTCAAATCCGCCGGGGCCGGTGAGTCCGCCGTCGGCCTCGCGTGGCAGGCGATGCACGACGATTTTTACCAGCTGCAGGGCAACGGCGAGACGGACCTCGCCGCCCGCGCCCTCACCGGCCACGCCACCCTCACCCGTCGTGCCAGCCTCGGCGGCGTGGAGCATCAACTGCTCGCCCGCACCACGTTCACCACGGGCACGGATGAGGTGGACCGCCACCTCAACGTCCTGGCGCAACGTGGCGCGGCCTTTGCCGCGTTCACGGCGCGCGCCGACACCTTCGCGCTCAACGTCGAGGACGTGGTCTGGCTGCGCCCCACCGTCGCGCTTGGCGCCGGGTTCACCGCGCTCCGCGGGACCCGGGATATCTCCGGTCGCGTGCCGAGTCCGGCGCTCCGGTCGTCCCTTGACTTCGATGATTTTTCGCCCCGCGGGGCGTTGCTCTGGTCGCCCGACGGCCGCCTCTCGCTGCATGCCGCCGTCTCGCGCGGCATCGAGCCGCCGACGTTTGACGATCTTGTCGCCGTGCAGGGCGCCTATCCGAGTCTTGGTCTCGTCACCCGCCGGCTCGCCCCGCAGTCGGCCGTGACCTATGAGCTTGGCGTGCGCGGCACCGCCGGCCCGCTCGACTGGAATCTCACCGCCTACCGCGCCGCGTGGCAGCATGAAATCCTTCGGCTCGCCGACGCCGCCGGCCTGCCCCGCGGTGCCGTCAATGCAGACCACACCCTCCACGAGGGCCTCGAATCCTCCCTGCACTGGCGGCTGCTGAATGCGGCCCATAAGCTTTCCCTGACGCTTACCTCGACCCTCGGTCGTTTCCGTTTCGAGGACGATCCGGTCTATGGCAGCAACCGGCTCGCGGGCGCCCCACCGCACACCGGCAGCGCAGAACTGCTCTACGAACACCCGCGCGGGTGGTTCGCCGCCCTCGAATCCACCTGGGTGGCCGGCCGCATTCCGGTGGATCACGCCGGCCGGCTGACCTACGGGGGGCACACGCTCGGCCACGTCCGCTGCGGGTGGCGGCCGGGCCCGCGGTTCCTCGTGTTCGCCGCCGTGCGCAACGTCCTCGACCGTCAGTATGTCGCGAGCACCGCCGGCGTGCTCGACCTTGCGCGCAATCCCGCCGCCACCAGTGTCTTTCTGCCCGGCCCCGGCCGCGCCTTCACCCTCGGATTCGAATGGCAACCCTGAACCACACGCCGCCAGCCCCCGGCCATTTTCACTTGATAAGTGAAAATCGTCCCGGGGGGTTGCGCCCTCTTTGCCCATGATCGGCGCCCTCGGCACCCTGCTCTGCTTCGCGGTCACGCCGGTCTTCGCCCGCCGCGCGGCCCTGCTGCTCGGCAGCCTGCGCGCGAATTTCTGGCGGCTGTTCGCCGCCACGCTGCTGCTGGGACTTTGGGCGCATCTGGCCGGCCGCGGCACCGGCGGCGTGGCCTTCGGCTGGTTTTTCTTCGGGGGCATCATCGGCTTCGGCCTGGGCGGCGTGGCGATGTTTCAATCGCTCCCCCGCCTCGGCTCCAACCTCTCCACCCTCATTGTGCAATGCGGCTCCGCCGTCGTCGCCGTCATGACCGAGTGGCTCTGGCTCGGCACCCGCCTCTCGCCCGCCCAGCTCGGCTGCGCCGCGCTCACCCTCACCGGTCTCGTCATCGGCCTGCTGCCGCGCAGCCGGCCGCGGGCGTCGCCGGCGCAGTGGGCCACGGGCGTCGCATGGGCCCTGCTCTCAGCCGCGGGTCAGGGCGCCGGCGCGGTCATCAGCCGCAAGGCCTTCGCCACCGCCGCCGCGTGGCACGAGGTGATTGATCCCGGCACCGCCGCCTACCAACGCGCCCTCGGCGGCCTGCTCGTCGCCGCTATCGTCGTGCTCGCCGTCCACTGGCGCCGGCCCGCTGTGCCCCGCCCGCCGGGCCGCGCCTGGCCCTGGGTGACGGCCAACGCCCTGACCGGACCCGTGTTGGGCGTGACCTTTTTCCAGTGGGCGCTCCGCACCACGCCCGCCGGCATCGTGCAACCCATCGTGGCGGCAGCTCCGCTGCTCACGATTCCGTTTGCCGCGTGGCTCGAAGGCGCCCGACCCCGCGGGACTTACTACTGCGGCACCGTGCTTGCGGTCGCGGGTGTCGCCGGCCTGTTCGTCTGGCGCTGAACGAAGCGCCGGCTGCGGTTGCAGCCGGACGATGTCCTGTTCATATTGCCTTCATGCAATATCGACCCTTCGGCCAACATGGGTTTGAGTGTTCGGAAATCGGCTTCGGCGCCTGGGCCATTGGTGGCGCCTGGGGCCCGCAGGGTGACGCTGATTCCCTCGCCGCGTTGCATCGCGCCCTCGACCTCGGCTGCACCTTCATCGACACCGCCGCCGGTTATGGCAACGGCAGGAGCGAACGTCTCATCGGACAAGTGCTGCGTGAGCGCACCGCCGCCGGCCGGTCGGAGCAGATCTTCGTCGCCACCAAGACCCCGCCGGCCGCCGGCGCCTGGCCCCCCGCGCCCCACGACCGCGCCGCGGACCGCTACTCCGAGGCCTACCTCCGCACCAACCTGGCCGAGCGCCTCGCCTGCCTCGGCGTCGACAAAATCGACCTGTTGCAGCTCCACACCTGGACGCGCGCCTGGAACCGCGACCCAGCGCCATTCAAGATTCTCCGCCAGTTGCAGCGCGAGGGCCAAATCGGCCTCATCGGCGTCTCCACGCCGGAACACGACCAGAACAGCGTCATCGACCTGATGCGCGGCGGCTGGGTGGACAGCGTCCAGGTCATCTACAACCTCTTTGAACAGGAACCCGCCGCGGAACTGCTCGACGTCGCGCAGGAGTGCGGGGTTGGCGTCATCGTGCGCGTCGCCTTCGACGAGGGTGCGCTCACCGGCAAGTTCACGGTGCTCACCAAGTTTGCCCCCGACGACTTCCGCAACAACTACTTCGCCGGCGACCGGCTGCCCCGCACCGTCGTGCGCGTCGAAAGAATCCGCCGCGACCTTGCGGACACGGCTTACTCCCTGCCGCAGGCCGCGCTCAAGTGGGTGCTCGCCCACCCCGCCGTCGCCACCGTCATCCCCGGCATTCGCAACGTCGCCCAAGCCGAGGCCAACTGCGCGGTGAGTGACCTGCCCGCCATGCCGGCTGCGCTCGTGGAAAAACTCCGCCGCCACAACTGGCGCCGCGCCTTCTGGTATGCCGGCAAGTGATTGCGCCACGCGCGGAGTCACGCTGGGGTTGCACAGGTGCAGACAGGCGCCACCGACGAACCGTTCACGCGTAGCCGTCGCACAGCAGCCGGCCGCAGACCTGGCCCTTGAGGTCCCACCGCGCCAGATCGAGGGCCGAGGGGGCGGCACGCTTCGGCCTTGGCGCGGCTCCGGCTTTGGGTGAGGCTGCGCCCGTGCCGCTCTTCCTGCTCTTCGCCCCGCTGTTCATCGTGTTCGAGCTCTGGCAGCTCGTCATCAGCGAACGCTACGTCGGCATCAAGCAGATCGAACGCAATGGCGACCCGCGCACGCTCGGCTTGAGCGAGGTCACCGCGTTCTGCTGGAGCATGGCGATCTTCGCCTATGGGCTCTGGATGGCGGGGCTGTTGTTTCTGTCCTTTGGCCGCGTGCATGGGCTCTGTCTGCTCATTGTCTCCGGCCTTGGTTACGCCCTGCGCCGCAACTGCGGCATCAAGTGGGTGCTGGTCGTCCTCACCTTCGAGGGCGCGCTGCGCATCGGTCTGCTGCTCTCCCTCTGCATCTACGTGTGGCGGCGGCTCTGACCCGGCGACCGGAGGGACCCCGCGCGACTGGGAGGCCAAGTGCCGGGCGGGAACGGATCCGGCCCGCCGTTGCCGTCATGCGCCTCCACCTCTTCACCGCTAATCCATCCGGAACCCGGCGGGCTGCGCCACTCACACCAAGCAAACCACGGACGCCGCCACCGGTCGCGCCCTGCCGATCAAGTTCACCGGGCAGGATGGCGGGCTCGTGCCGGTGTCACGCCAACCTGCCGCGGCCGTTGCCCGGTGTAGACCCGGGCTCAGAGGGCCAGCCGGCGCGTCTCGGCCTTCGGCACCGGCTCGGCAAAGGACCGGACGAAAAAATCCTGCGCCGCCGTCATCAACTTCGCGTATTGGCCGTAATCGCCCGCCCACGAATTTGGCACGCACACCCGCCGGATCACGCCGTGTCCGTCCTGGCCGGGCCCCACGGGGCCGGGCGTCAGCTCCATGCCGAACCTCGGATCATGCGTGTGCACCACATAATGCCGGGAGCCGCCGCGCTCCTCGCGCTCGATCCGCATAAAGTGGTTTTCATCCATGGCGCGGCCGGAGGCTGCACCCGCCCGCCCGCCGGCACAACCCCGATTTGCGCGCCTTTCTCCTTGAGAAACCCCCGCCTGCGTCGCACAAACTCTCGCATCGCCCGCCGGCTGCACCGCGCCGCCGGCCCCAGCGGGCGACGTTCCCATGAGCCTCCCTGAATCCTCCCCCAAACTCTCCAAGTGGTTCTTCCTGCTCAGCGACGCACTCCTGATCACCGTCGCCGCCTTCATCGCCGCCAACAGCCCGCGGCCGCTCACCCCGACCGCCATTCTCGCCATTGTCGGCTGCGTGAGCATCGGCGCCATCGTCACCGCCGCCGCCCTCATTGCCGACTATGTGCGCAAACAGGAGGAGGCGTTTGACGACCGCCAGCGCGCCCTTGAGTCCCTCTCCCGCACCGTCGCCACTTCGGCCGAGCAGATCAGCATCGCCGCCGCCGGCCTGAATGAAATTGGCGAGCTCGTGACAAAGAGCCTGAAGCACGTCGAGCATCTCCCCCACAAACTGCAGGAAAAAATCAACGAGTTCACCCGCCAGCTCAACGAGTTCGCCGTCACCGAAAACGAGGCCCTCCAGCAGGAGATCAACACCCTCCGCGCCTCCGAGGCCGAGAAGCTTGAGGCCGCCGGCGACCGCATCGCCAAAGCCACCACTGAGCTGGCCCGGATCGAAGCCGGCGCCGTCAAGCACGCGACCGCCGCGCACGACACGCTCGCCCGGTTGCCCGCGGCCTTTGCGCAGGCGCGCCACGAAGCCGAGTCCTCGCTGACCGCTGCCTCGTCCCGCGCCCTGCATGCGCTTGAGGAAAAATTCGCCGGACTCACCCGCACGCTCGAGACCAAACTCGCGGCGCTTGAGGCCGTCGCTGCAAAAATTCCCCAGGTGGCGGTCGTCGTCGCCCCCGCGGCACCGGCTCCGGTGGTCAGCGCGGCCGCCCCCGCCGCCACCGCTCCCGCCATGGAGTCCGCTCCCGCCGTGCCTGAGACGACCTCCGTTACGACCGGCGCGGTCAACCCGGAGCCGGTCTCGGCTCCCGATGACGAAACCGCGCCGGAACCCACGGAGTCGAAGCCGCGCAAACCCCGGGCACCGCGCAAAGCAAAAGTCGACGAGCTGGTCCTCCCCATGCCCGGGGACGAATCCGCCGAGCCCCCGGCCGCCACGTCCGCCGACGAGTTCACCCAACTCGCCCCGGATGAAGCCGCTCCCGCCAGGTCCGTCTCCGCCGACGGCGCCACGCGTCTCCTGGTTACCGCCTACATCGGCATCGGCAACCGCCTCTTCATCCGTGGTGACGGACCCGGTCTGAGCAGGGAGAAGGGCGTGCCGCTGCAATTTGTCTCCATTGGCAGATGGCGTTGGGAAACCACCGAGGCCGCCGGCCCGGTCTGCGCCCGGCTTTACAAGAACGACGAGACGGAGTGCGTCACCCCCGGCGAACTCACGCTCGAGGCCGGTCACCAGGCCGAGGTCACCGCGGTGTTCTAAACCGCGGCTCAGACCGGCGGTTTCGCGCCGTTGCCATTCGCCGGCGGAAAGGGGAGGCGCGTGAGCGGCACCTGGGCCACCTCGTTCGCCAAGCCGACGAGTTCATCGATCAGCAAGGTCGGATCCTCCTCGTAGCGCAGGGCGAGGAACTGCGCGCGCGTCCGCGCATAACTGCCGGGCTCCGCCATCCAGCGGTCGATGAGGGCGGCAAAGCCCGCCGCGTTTTCGATGATGTCCGAACCCGCCCCATTGCGGAAGAATTTCCACGTCAGCTGCTCCTGCGGCATGACGCCGCCGAAGGCGTTGAAAATAATCGGACACCGGAAATGCAGCGCCTTCGCACAGGTCGTGGTGCCGCCGCGCGTGACGATCACGTCGCTCGCCTGCATCAGCAGGTGCACGATCTCGGAGTTGCCCTCGATGTAGCAGTTGAACTCCGGGTGGTTCGCACGCCAATGGATCAGCTCGTTGTAGACCTCGTGGTTCTGGCCGCAGATCACCACCGCCTGGCAGCGGTCGGCATGGCGCACCAGTGCGGGCAGGAGCTCGAAGTGGTTGTTCGCGCCGTTGCCGCCCGTCGCGAGAAAGACCGTGAACAGGTCGGGGCGCAGCCCCAGCCGTTTCACGCGGAACGCGCCGCGCTCCGCCGGCGCGAACACCTCGAGCTGCGCCCGCGGCCGCATCAGGTAGCCGCGCACGCGCGCCCGGTCCGCCGGGATGCCCTTCTTCACCGCGTAGTCGCGCGCTGTCGCCGTGCGCGCGAAATAGCGGTCCACGCTCGGCTCGATCCAGTTGCGCGAATAGCCCCAGCCGCCGGAAAACTCGCCACAGTAGGTGGCGCACCGGACCCGCTCCGCCCCGAGCAGCTGGCGGGCGCGCTGGAAATAGCCGCGGTTGAGGCAGTCGTGCACACTGAAGATCAGGTGCGGCCGGTAATCCGCCAGCACCGCCCGGTAGTAGGCGCTGCCGAAGGTCACCCGCCGCGAGTTGAGCAGGCTCAGCCCCTCGACCACCGTGTAGAAGATCTTGTGCAGCCACGGCGCCCCGCGCTGGATGCCGTTGTAGAAGTTGACGCCGGCGCGATAGATGACCGAGGACTTTTCCAGCATTTGCTCGATGCGCACATCCACGTCGTGGCGGTAAAGCTGGAAGCACCATTCGGCAAAGGCCGCGGCGCGCGCGTCATGCCCGCCGCCGGTGCTGGAAGTAAGGACAAGAATGCGGAGCTTGGACATGCTTAAGGATTGCCAGCGCGCGCCGGCAGGTGGCGCCGGCCCGGCCCAGGGCTCGCCCCGGCGACAAACCCGGTGCGGTCGGAAGCGGCAAGTCGCGGCGCGGGCACGTTAGCTGGCTCTCCGGAAGACGAGCGCCACGTTGGCGCCGCCGAAACCGCTGCTGTTGTTGAGCACGACCTGCGGCTGCACCGGGAGCGTGGCCCGGAGGATGTTGAGCCCTTCGCACTCGGGATCCAGCCGGGTGATATGCGCCGAGCCGGGCATGAAACCCTCCTTGATCGCGAGGGCGCAGAAGGCGCTCTCCATGGCGCCCGCCAGCGACAGGCCGTGGCCGGTCAGGGCCTTCGTGCTGCTGATGGCGGGCCGCGCCGCCGGGGTCCGGAAGATCTTCTTCAGCGCCCGCACCTCGGAGATATCGCCGATCGGGGTCGAGGTGGCGTGCGCATTGATGTAGTCGATCGCCTCCGGCGCGGTGCCACTGCTGCGCAACGCGAGTTCGATGGCCGTCTGCAGTCCGCACCCCTCGGGATGCGAGATGGCGACATTGTGCCCGTCCGAGGCCTGGCCCCAGCCGGTGACTTCGCAGTAGACCGGCACCCCACGGCGCGTGACCTCGTCTTCCGTCTCCAGCACGAGCACGACCCCGCCGCCGGTGCCGACAAAGCCGTCACGCGCCGCGTCAAACGGCCGCGAGGCCAGCCCCGGGTCCCGCTGCAGCGAGAGCGCCCGCATCCCGGCGAAGGGCAGGATGCTGTCCATGTTGCCGTCCTCCGCCCCGACGACGAACATCCGCTTCTGCCGCCCCAGCACGAGATCATCGAAAGCATAGCCCAGCGCGTGCGAGGATGAAGCGCACGCCGAGGAGAAGCCGCACGAGGCGCCTTTGATGTGAAAATGCGCGACCAGGTTGAAGTTCACCGTCCCTGCGATTGAAGCCACGATGCCCAGCGGCGAGCAACGCATGACGCCCTGCGTGTGCATGCGTTGCAGCATGTAGCCCATGAGCTGCGGCGAGCCGCCCGAAGCCGCGTAGAGCCCGGTGTGCGGGTTGGACCAGTCCGCCTGGGTGAGGCGAGCGTCCTCGACCGCCTGTTGCATCGCGCACCATGCAAACACGCCGTGGGGCGCCATGCCGCGCAGGATCTCGCGCTTGATGCTGTAGCGCGCGGGAAACGTCCAATCCTCGGGATCGTTTGAGTCAATTTGGAAGTCCTTCACGGGTGCCGCAACCTTGACCGGGATTTCCGGCTTCTGGAAGGGCGGGTAGACCTCCATGCCGTGGCGCAGTTCGCGCAGGCTGGTGGAAACGGCGGCCGCATCGTTGCCGATGCTCGTGATGAAGCCGAGGCCGGTGATGAAAACTCTGGGCATGCGGTGGTTGAGATTGGGATCCGGCCCGCGCGGGCCGGGACGCGGCGCGCACAGGGGACAAGGTTGAAGTTGTCCCACCAGCGAAGGGGTTTCGCTGCATGCGGTCAACGCGGGACGCGCGAATAAAAAGGACGGCGGTCCGGACCGGACCGCCACGCTGAAAATGCGCCCGGCCCCGCTCAGGCGCTGGTGGCCGCGCGCACCGCTTCCGGCTGCACGGGTTCGCCACTGCCCGGCTCACCGGCGTTCACCGCGCCATTGGCGACGGCCGGCTGCGCCGGCACTTCCATGAAGCCAAAGGTCAGCGTGATCTCCTCGGCGATCACGGCCTTTTCCTGGCCCACACGGATGGAGCCCTCAAAGGTCGCCAGCGGTATTTTCATGCGCTTCGGCTTGATGGACAGGGTGAGGATATCGCCGGGCTTGCAAACGCGGTGGGCGCGGACGCCCTCGCAGCCCGTGAAAAAGATCATCTGCGGATTAACCGCCTTGCCGGGCTCGGGCAGGAGACCCTCGAGCAGGAAGAGCACGGCGAGCTGGCCGAGGGCCTCGAGCATGATGGAGGCCGGCATCACCGGGTTGTCCTTGAAATGGCCCTGCAGGAAAAACTCCTGGCCGGAAATCTTGTATTTCGCGTTGGCACCACTCGAGCTCACCGAGGCCTCGTTGAGAAAGAGGAAAGGTGGCTGGACCGGCATCGTCGCCGCGATTTGCTCGATGGGCAGAAACTTGGTCGGCTTGGGCAGGGGCAGGCCGCGCACCTTGCAGTCGATGAAGGTCTTGACGTCACCCACGGTGCGGAGGTTGCGCAACTCGTCATTGTTGATGGACATCTGGAGAACATCTTCCACGAGGATGACGATTTCCATCATCGTGAGCGAGTCGATGCCAAGATCCTCGATGAGGCGCAGGTCGTCGTCCGCATCTTTGAGCTTGGTGCGCAGATCCGGCTCCACAAAGCGCTCAATCACCCCGATCACCACTGCGGGCAAATGCTCGGGGTTGCCGGTTTTACGAAACTGGATGGCTGACTCAAAAGTGGACGGCGAGCAGCGTTTCAGGGATTCGCGCACGGCGGCTTCATCTTCCGGGGCCACCGGCTTCGTGGTGATGGGAAACGGCCTGTTGCTGCCTTGGCTGGAGTGAACTACTTCTGACATTATCCGATTCTTGTAATGTTACGTAGCGGAGGGACGCAAACCCATTTCTCGGCCGCATCCGCCATCCGGCAGGGTTGCCAGGACCGCCGCCGGTTTCTGCAGCCAAGCCGCGCTTGCCAGCCCCGCCCGGTTACCCAACCTTCACTTTCCGGCGCCCGCCCGTCGCGGTGGCGCCCCTTGCCCCGCGCATGAGCGCCCCGCCCATTCATATCCTCACCCACGAGTTTTACCCGCGCCGTGGCGGCATCGCCACGGTCACCGAGGAGATTGCCCTCGCCGCCGCCGTGCTGGGCGCCGAGGTCGAGGTCTGGGCGCCGGCCTCGCCGGCCGGCACGATCGAGCAATCCCGGCCCTTCCGCCTGCGCCGCCTGCCGCTCCAGGGCACCCACAACTTCTGGTGTCTGGTGCAAATGGCCCGCGCCCTCATCCGCGAACGCCGCCGGCTGCGCCAGGCGACGGTCTGGCTCTCCGAGCCCGGTCCGATGCTCACCCTGATGGGCCTGCAGTTGATCCGGGCCTTCCGCCCCCCGCGGCTCATCCTCACCTTCCACGGGTCGGAAATCCTTCGTTTCCACCGCAACCCTCTCACGCGGGTGCTCGCCCGCCGGCTCATCCGCCACGCCACCCGCATCAGCACCCTCACCCACTACACCCGGGAGCTGCTCTGCCGCCATTTTCCCGAAGCCGCGGCAAAAACCTGCCTGACCCCCGGCGCCCTCCGCACCGGTTTCACCACCACGCCTGAGCCCGGCCCCGCGCCGCAGGGCAGAATCGGCATCCTCACCGTCGGCCGGCTGCACCCGCGCAAGGGCCAGCTCCAGACCCTGCAGGCCCTGCTGGCGCTCTCCGCCGACCGGCGCGCGCAGCTCGAATACTGGCTCGTCGGCAGCGGCGACCGGCCCCGCTATGAACGGCAACTCCGTGCCGCCGCCGCCGCCGCGGATTTTCCCGTGAAATTCCTCGGCAACCTGTCCGCCGCCCGGCTCGCCGCAGTTTACGACCAGGCCGGCATCTTTGCGATGACGAGCATAAAACACGGCTTGAGCATCGAGGGCTTCGGCCTCGTCTATCTCGAGGCCGCCGCGCATGGCCTGCCCGTTGTGGCCCACGCTATCGGCGGGGTTGGCGAAGCGGTCGCGGATGGCGTCACCGGCCTGCTCGTTGCCCCCGATGAACCCGCCGCACTCACTGCCGCCCTGGCCCGGCTCATCGACGACCCTGCGCTCCGCCACCGGTTGGGCGATGCCGGGCGGACCTGGGCCCGCCGCCATGACTGGCAGGATTCCGCCCGCCGGCTTTTCGACCTGCCCGCTTCTCCCGCCGCCACGCCATGATCACTTCCCGCACCCAGGTTACCGTCCGCTATGCCGAGACCGACATGATGGGGATCGTTTACCACGGCAACTATCTCACGTGGTTTGAAATCGGCCGCACCAACCTGCTCAAGGAGCAGGGCATCCCCTACCGTCGCCTCGAGGAGGAAGGCTACCGGCTGCCGGTGCTCGAGGCCGCGCTGAAATACCACCGGCCCGCCGTTTACGACGACACCGTCTCGGTCGTGACCACGCTGCGCGACAAACCGCTCCTGCGCATCCGGCTCGACTACGAAATTTACCGTGGCGACGAGCTGCTTGTCACCGGCCACACCCTCCACGCCTTCATCGACCGCACAGGCAAACCCGTGCGCCCGCCCGCCAGCTTCACCACGCGCATGGGCGAGCTGTTCGCTGGCTGATACCAACCGCCCTGAGCCTTTGCTCTTTCGTCGGCCGCCTGCTTGCAGGCGCTTTGGCCATCCACCAGCGAAGACCTGCCGAGATCCAAAACCCAAGCGTGTAAAAGCTCCGGGCGATTGGTATGAGTCGCGCCTCAACCGGGCTCATGCCGTCGGGCATCATTGGTCCCGGGGCCCGAAGCACCCACCGTGCAGTGGTAGGCCGCCCGCTTGCGGGCGCTCTCCTGCCACGCAGACAGGCTCGCGGCCTGCGCCAAGTGCCTGAGCCAGGCTCAGGGTTCACCCTCGTATTCGGCCAGCACAATTGCGTCTGCCTCGACTACGCGGGCCGTCAGCAGAAGAGCACTGGCTGACGATGGGGCCGCCAGCCGACGCACCGCCCACACCGCGTGGGCGCGTACCAGGGGTGAGGCATGCGCCGCCAGCCGGGCCAGACTGGGCAACAGCTGGACGTCACCCGCATTGCCCGCCACCACACAGGCGTTGCGCAGCAGACCGGTGAGCTTCAACCGCTTGATCGCGGTCCGGCGAAAAACCGCGGCAAAGCGCTCCGGGGTCAACGCGAGCAATTCCGCCAGCGTGAACTGCGGCAGCTCGAAGCGCGCCGCCAGCAGCAGACGCCGGCCTTCGCGCGCAAAGCGGTTCCACGGGCAAATCTCGAGGCACACGTCGCAGCCGTAGATGCGCCGCCCGATGCCGGCCCGCAGCTCGCGCGGGATGGTGCCCTTGTTTTCGATCGTCTGGTAGGAGATGCACCGCCGCGAGTCCACCACGCCCGGCGCCGCGAAGGCCCAGGTAGGACACGCGTCGAGACAACGGGTGCACTTGCCACAAAGCAGGCCGGTGTCGGCGAAACCGCTCTGCTGCTCCCGCAGCGGCGCATCCGGCGCAAGCTCGAGTCGTGTCAGGATTGCCGCGAGGAACAGCCAGTTGCCGTGCCGCGGCGAGATGAGCATCGCGTTCTTGCCCGCGAACCCGAGCCCCGCCTTCGCCGCCCAACCGCGCTCCAGCACCGGGCCGGTGTCCACGTAGTAGCGGTAGTCGTGGCTCTTCACGCCGTAGAGTTCCTCCAGCACGCGCCCCGCCGCCGCCAGCGCCGGTTGGATCGTGTCGTGATAATCTTCATGGAGCGCGTAGCGTGCCCAGACCGGACCCTCCTGCCGCAGGGCGCCGGGCCAGTAATTCACCCCGAGCATGATGACCGAGCGCGCCCCCGGCAGCGCCAGCCCGGGTTGCAGGCGTTTTTCCGCCGTCCGCTCCATCCAAGTCATGTCCGCGTGCCGGCCCGCGGCGAGCCAGTCCCGCAGCGGCTCCGCCGGCACCGCTTCGATCCGCGCGACGCGCACCTCGTCAAACCCGAGTGCCGCCAGCCGCCGCCGCAACGTCTCCAGCCGCGCGGCCATCGTCAGCCGCCCTGCGCCCGGGCAAAATCCGCCGCCTCGCGCCGCCAGGTGCGCAACACATGGGCGACGATGTCGCTGAGCGGCCGCGCATCCGTGAGGATGACCGTGCCGGCGTTGCGGTAGATGTTTTCGCGCGCCGCATAAAGGGTGCGGATGCGCTCCACAGGATCCTCGACGTTGAGGAGCGGCCGGTGGCGGTGGCGGGCGGTCCGCTCCAGCACGGTCGCCAGCGCAGCGTGCAGACAGATGACGACGCCCCGGGCCTGCAGTGCCCCGAGCATGCCCGGCGGCACCACGAGCCCGCCGCCGCAGGCGACGACCGTCCGCTCGGTCGGATGCCCGTTTTCGACCACCGCCCGTTCCATCTCCCGAAAGGCCGCCTCGCCTTGCTGCGCGAAAATTTCCGCGATGGTCCGTCCCTGCCGCCGCTCAATCTCGTGGTCGCTGTCGAGCAGTTGGAAACCCAGCCGGTGCGCCACCGTGCGGCCGACAGTGGTCTTGCCGGTGCCCATGAAGCCCACGAGGTAGAGATTGACGTTGTCCGCGTTCATCGTGTGGCGACAGGCAACGCCCTCGTGCACGGCTTGCCAAACACGAAAACACCTTGGCCGCCGCCGGTCTTTCCTGCTCAACTCCGCGCATGTCCACCACCGCCTGCGCTGATTACACCTTCGCCAGCGACAATACCGCCGGGGTCTGCCCCGAGGCCCTCGCCGCGCTCAATGCCGTCAACGCCGGCCGCAGCGCCGGCTACGGCGACGATGCGTGGACCGCGGAGGCCCGCACCCACGTGCAGGCCGTCTTCGGCACCGACTGCGAAGTCTTTTTCGTCTTCAATGGCACCGCGGCCAACGCGCTCGCCCTCGCCGCGCTCTGCCGCAGCTACCAGGGCATTCTCTGCCACCAGGCGGCGCACCTCGAGGTGGACGAGTGCGGCGCACCCGAATTTTTCACCGGCGGCTCCAAGGTCATCCCGCTCGCCGGCGCCGACTGCAAGCTCACGCCCGCCGCGGTTGAGGCAGCCGTGGCCCGCGGCCACGGGGTGCACTACCCGCACCCGGCCGCGCTCTCGCTCACGCAGGCCACCGAGTTCGGCACGCTCTACACGCCGGACGAGCTCCGCGCCCTGAGCGCTGCCGCCCGCGGCCACGGCCTCGCCCTCCACGTGGACGGGGCGCGCTTCGCCAACGCCGCCGCCGCCTTCGCCGCGCAGGGCGTCACGCCCGCCGATCTCACGTGGCGCGCCGGCGTCGATGTGCTGAGTTTTGGCGGCACCAAGAATGGCATGCTCACCACCGAGACCGTGGTTTTTTTCAACCGCGCGCTCGCCCGCGACTTTGCCTATCGGGTGAAGCAGTCCGGCCAGCTCGCCTCCAAGCTGCGATTCGCCGCCGCCCAATGGACCGCCCTGTTGCACGACGGGGCCTGGCTGCGCCATGCCGCCCACGCGAACGCCATGGCGCAGCGTCTCGCCACCGGCCTGAAAGGTCTGCCCGGCGCCCGCCTGCTTTTTCCCGTCGAGGCCAACGGCGTGTTTGTCGAACTGTCGCCCGCCCTCTCGGCCGGCCTCGCCGCGCGGGGCTGGCAGTTTTACAAGTTCGTGGGCGAACACGGTTATCGCCTCATGGGCAGTTGGGCCACCACGCCCGCCGAGGTCGACGCTTTCCTCGCCGACGCCCGGGCGCTCGCCCGCGATTGACCAACACAAAAAACCCCACCTTTGCGGGCGGGGTTTGCACCAAATCGGATGCGCCGGGATTACTTGGCGGCGGGCGCTGGCACGACCGGAGCGGGCGCGGCCGGCGGCGTCGGCTTGAAGTCGAGCAACTCCACGTCGAAGACGAGTGTGGCGCCGGGCGGGATCTCGCCCGCACCCTCGTCGCCATAGGCGAGAGGCGCTGGGATGTAGAGCCTGGCCTTGGCGCCCTTGTTCAACTGCTGGACCCCCTCGGTCCAGCCGGGAATGACCTTGTCCAGTGGAACTTCCCGCGGCTGTCCGCTGGTTGAGGTGGTGTCGAACACTGCGCCGTTGAGCAGGGTTCCGGTGTAATTGATGGTGACGGTGTCGGTGGCCTTGGGGCTGTCGCCCGTGCCGGCCTGCACGATTTCATACGCCAGACCGCTGGGCAGCACCTTCACGCCGGGCTTCTTTTGCAGCTCGGTGAAAAACTGCAGCGCCTCGGCCTGACTCTGCTGCTTGAGCCGGGCCAGGGCGCTTTCCTGGCGCTTCACGATAAACTCATTCATCGCCGGGCCGATCTTCGCCAGCTCGTAGGGCGCGTCCTTGCCCGCCGCCGCGCCGGCGATGCCCTTGCTGAAGATCTGGATCTGTTCAGGGGAGAACTGCAGCTCGTGCACCCCGATGCGACCCGCCACGAACCAGCCGAAGGTCTCGATGATCTGGGCCTCGGTGAAGGACGGGGTCGGCGCTGGCGCCGGAGTCGGCATGGCTGCGGGTGCCGGCGGCGCGGCGATGTTGCTGGCCGCGGGCGCCGGGGCATCGGCCTTGCCGGGGATGTTGAGTTTGACCTCCTGCGCCAATGCCGCGGTGGCGGCACCGAGCGCAAGCAGGCCGGTCGTGAGGATGGTGTTCAATTTCATGCGATGAGTTTGGGAGAGGACTTGGTCACTGCGGCACGGATTATGTGCCGCAAAGTTTTCGGGTGTGCCAGCCGGTCCGCGGAAATGCAACTCATTACTCCCCGCTTGTGTCCCGGGGCCCCGGCATCAATTTGACCCTTCCCTATGACCCCCGACCAATTTTGGACGAGCCAGGATGGCCAGATTCTCAACCTCCGGAACAAGGACGAGAACTCCGTGGCCCTGACCCTGGCGTTCTGGCCCCGCCACGCAGCCGAATTCGACTTCTTGAAGGCCCGCCTCACCGACCTCAAGTTCACCGAGCGCAGCTCCCTCGCCCGCATCGGCATCGAGATGCTGCTCCACGGCACCCCCGTGGTGGACGGCAACCGCATCACTTTGGAAGCCGAGGCTTTCCTTTACGACCCCAGCTTTCCGAACGCGGTCTATTGGAAAAAACTGCTGCGCCACGGCGCCCCGGTCGGCCGGCTTTTTTACGCCCCCGCCGCCGCCAAGCTCTCCAGCACCGAGATCTGGACCGCCATCCAGACCAACGCCCTCAAGCTTCCGAACACCATCTCCATCGACTCGCAGGGCCGCGTCTTTTTCACCCCTCACGCCGTCAACTACACCCTCAACCCCCGCCTCCAGCGCCTCAATTTCGAGCACATTGTCAGCGGCTACGCCGGCCGCGCCTTCATCGACAAGGTCCAGGTCCGCCACGATGTCGCCACCCTCGCCATTTCCCCGCGCTCCGGCATCCTCACGAGCTGCTCGATGTATCTCAAGGAGCACTATGTCGTGCTCAATCCCGGTGAGGGCAACTTCGGCCTCCACACCAGCGCCATCCTGCTCGATCCCATCAAGACCTTCGGCACGAACATCATGCTCGAGATCTACAACACGGGCGACCAACCCGTGGTGAACCCCATGCTCACGGTTGAGGTGTTTCGCGCCCCGCCCTTCGCCGACCCCGAGTTCAAAACGCTCCAAAAAAAGCGCCAGCGCCTGCTCACCACCGCCACCGGCCTCTTCAAATGCCTCGACGATTCCCCGCCGCGCGAGACCGGCGAGGCCCGGCCCAGGACCAAGATCACCGTCCGCGGCCACTCCGCCACGATGGAAAACCGCGCCATCCTCATCCGTGCCAACGACGAGGACCTGCGCAAGGTCATCGAGGGCGCGCCCCACCCCTTGGGCGGCCGCAATCTCATCCAGGCCCTCGATGCCGCCCCCACCGGCGCCGACACCCTCATCGCCGATTTTTTCCCCGACCTGCTCGAGCACATGGAACTCGTCACCCGCATCGGCGACGTGAAGCTCAAGCGCATCATCTTCCGCCGCGCCTCGCGCAGCCACGGCTACTTCCTTTCCAGCAACGCCCACGCCCGCCTCGACACCTTCCAGGCCATCGGCGTGCAGGTCTACTGGTATGACGAGCTCACCAAGGACCTCTACCTCCACACCTACAAGCGTGAGCACGGTTTCTTCGTCCGCGAGGAGATTGCCCGCAAGTTCCAGGAAAGCACCCTCCTGGCCTTCTACGGCTCCGCTGTCGGCCTCGATCAGGCCGACACCGACCGCATCTCCGCCCTCGTGGACAAGCTGACCGGCTTCCTCGGCGGCAACCTCGGCGTCCTCACCGGCGGCGGCGGCGGCGTGATGCGCCTGGCGACCGACCAGGCCCGGGGCAAGGGCGCGCTCACCGGCGCCTGTTTTCTCGAGCTTGAAGCCCAGCCGCCCGAGCTCGGCGTGGATTTCTTCAACACCTTTCAGGAAACCTCCCGCCATTTCCGCCAGAAGTGGTTCGAGGCGGCGGATTTTTGCATCTTCAACGTCGGCGGTGTCGGCACCCTCGAGGAGATCGGCATCGAGCTCTGCAACCTCAAGCTCGGCATCCGGCCGCGCGTGCCCTACATCTTTTTCAACGCGAAGTTCTGGGGCGACCTCCGCCGGCAGGTGAACCAGATGATCCGCGACCAGCGCGCCCCCGCCTGGATGGCCGATTACATGCTCTTCACCGACGACCCCGACGAGGTCGTGAAATTCTACCGCAAGAAACTGCAGGTCTTGTGAACCGCGGATCAGCGCGGTGACGCGAGCCGCGGATAAACGGCATCGTTGAATCTCATGCTGCCATCCTTGCCCCGCTCGAGCACGGCACCATTCGCGACCACCAGCACGACCTGCTCCCCGCGCAACCCGTAACCGTAACTCGTATCCATGAGTGGCTCGGGCGGCACACCCTGCTCGCTGGCGGTCAGGACGGCGAACCGGCCGTTTTCTATCAGCAGGACCGTCTGTCCGGCCTGAGCCGCTTCACCATACCGGCCGCTGAATGCGGAATGCAGATTCGTGATCCTGGCCGGATCGCTGATCATTTTGATACCGGCCGGCACCTCGGGCGAAAAAGTGAAGTAAGCCATGACCGCAGCCACCACCACCAGCACCCCCGCGGTCCATGGGGATTTCAGCAAGTCACGAAATTTCCGCGGTACGGCCGGCATGACTTCCGATGCTTCTGCCTGCTGCAACGGGTTCACGGTTGCGCCTTCACCCGTCAGAAATCCGACGATTTCCTCCGGGGTTTGTTGCATGGCCGTGTTGGCCGCCTCCGGCACGTGCTGGGCAAAGAGCCGGCCGTTTTCGTTCTGCACCGCCAGCTTGGTGTTGGTGTTGGCCAGATAGATCCGGGCGTCGCTGTCCACTAACTCCACCGCCGGCACGCTGGCGAAGGCCTGCAGACGCACGACGGCAGTCGCTGCCTCCATGGCGGCAAGGTTCACTGCATGACCGGGCACGACCTTGGTGCAGTCCTCGCTGAGGTTTCTTGAGGAAAAAGTTAACATGGTGAGGGCCGCCTATGGTTCGATGACGTAAATAACCGTGGCGCCAGCTTTAGTCACCCGGAAGAGGCCGGTGGCAATGTTGCCGTCGTCAATCCAACGGTCGATCTGTTGCAACTGGGCCAGCGACATGGTGCAGCCAGAAACACTTACCGCGGCCTTGATTCTATTTGGCCAGCCGCTCCAGGAATCGATATTATCCCAATCATAATATCCCCCGAAGGGCGTCACCCTCATCCACTGCGTCCGGTTGAGATAGCTGGCCATGACCGGGGGAACAAAGTGGGGGCCGCCATCGGGAGGGAAATCGCCCTTCTCCTGGGCATACTGGGTGAAGGCCGCGGAAAACACCCGGCAATCATTCTGATAGGTCGAGGCCCGCGCGCGCAGATTGATCCGTTGCACCGCCACCCGGGCCATCATCGCCAGGATGCCAATGATGAGAACCACGATCATGACTTCGACGAGGGTGAACCCGCGGGTGTGGGTGTGCCAGGCAGCTTTCATCGGCGACGGCTTTGGTATCCAACGCGACACCTTGGAGCAAGCCCTTTGCCTGGTCCGACGGTTTAAATCCGTTTTTCGGATTTAATTCTGTTTTTCAGAGTTTTAATTCTGTTTTTCGAGACCCGGCCCAAGAAGGCCGGGTCTTTGCTTGTCCAGTGTCACTTCGTGACCGACTTCGGAAGCTTCGCGGCAATCTTATCCAAGCGCGGAAGTCCTTCACCTTGGCCTGGGCCTTGTCCACGGCGGCATCGAACCCAGCATAGCGCACGTCGTCGACGGAGTGGCGGTCGATCGTCTGCTCGTTCTGCGCACGTATTTCGAGGATCCGGCGCCGGAAGGCTGCCTTGAGGAACGGGGTAACGGCCTTTTGCGCGAGCTGCTCGGTGGCGGCCTTGATTTGCTCGGGGGGGGGCGGCTCGCCTGTGACGCCTAGCAGCTGCTTCGCGGAGGCAATCTGCGCATCGGGGTCTACAGCGCGCATTAGGTCGCCCGCTAGATCGGGGAGCCGCGGGGCTCATGTCTTCCTCAATGTGGACCCGAGCCCAGCGACCAAGCGGCCAGCTCAGAAATATCCAGATTCCATTCGGTCGGCCGTCGAGCTACGAAATAGTGCGCATGATCAAAGCAGTGATTTTCGATCTGGATAGTTGTCTGGCTGCGGCCGACGAAGTGGGCAGCGACCTATTCGCTCCGGCCTTCCGGGCGATTCGCTCCGCCAACCGAGGCGAAGTCGCCGAAGACCAGCTCCAAGCCGCCTTTACCGACTGCTGGCGATTCCCCTTTGATTTCATCGCTGGCAAATACGGATTTTCACCCGAAATGCGTCGGGCCGGATTTGAAGCTTTTAGCCAAGTGGAAGTCCTTCAGCCCATGCGCGGGTATGGCGACCTCAATGCCCTGGCTGAAATTCCGGCCATGCTCTTTTTGGTCACATCGGGCTTTCGACGCTTGCAGGAGAGCAAAGTCAGGGCGCTCAAAATTGCGCCGCTGTTCGCCGAAATTCACGTCGATGCGATCGATGAGGCTCAGCCCAAGGGGAAGCTCCCGGCGTTCGAGGCGATATTGACGAAGTATCGCCTTTCGCCGGCTGAGGTTTGGGTGGTCGGCGACAACCCCGATTCCGAGATCGCGGCCGGCAATCAACTCGGGATGACCACGATTCAAATTCTGCGTCCCGGCGTGCCGGCCTCTTCCGCTGCGGCCCACCGCATCAAAGACCTGCACGAATTGAAGACGATCGGAGCTGCGTTCTCTCCCGCCGGACCCTAATGGGATAAATGTCCATGCCCTTCCTCTACGCGCTACTCACGGTCCTCGCTTGGGGCATCTGGCTGATTCCTTCTCAGAACGTAAAGTTCAGCGGCCAGCAGGTCCGAACTTTCTATGTCGCCGCCGCGAATCTCCTCATCGCAGCACTGTTCACCGCAGCGCAAGGATTCGGCCAGGTCACGGCGGAGGTATTCTGGCTGCCGTTTTGGGGAGGAGTGGTTTGGTCCTTGGGCGGTTGGGCCGCTTTTTCCGCCACGGAAAAACTGGGGCCCGTGCGAGCCTACGGCATTTGGGCTCCACTGAATATCGTGGTGAGCGTCGCGCTGGGAGCGATTCTGCTGCATGAGTTCGTGTCGCTGTCGGGCCGTGCCTGGATAACCTTGTTCGGCTCGGTTGCTCTCATCGTCGTGGGCGTGCTGACGATCATATTTTCGCCAGCAGGCGCGAAGGGAGCCCATTTACCTAAGGCATCGTTGCCGGGCTTCGCCTGCGCGGTGGCAGCCGGGATTCTTTGGGCGGTCTACTACATCCCGATCAAGCTTTCACACGTCTCCATGTGGGTCGCCGCATTTCCGCTGGCCTGCGGCATGTTGGTCGGGTGTGCCGTGATTGTGCTTTTTTCGCGGCAGACCTTGAAACTGGACAACGGGAAAGCCTACGGGCGCGCCGTGTCCAGCGGCGTGCTCTGGGCGCTGGGAAATTACGGCATGCTGCTGATGGTTGACACGCTCGGCGCGGGCAAAGGATTCACCTTCTCACAACTCGCGCTGGTGGTGAATGCCCTTTGCGGGATCTACGTGTTGAAGGATCCCAAACCAAATACCCGTGCGGCCTACCTCGCCATTCTAGGATGCGCCATCGCAACCACTGGGGCCATCGTGCTGGGAACAATCAAGTGATCGCCTCTTGGCCGGCCCGAGTTCCCGACTGCAGGCCGCCCTAACGAGGGGACCTGACGTGCGGAGCGTGCGCGCCGCTCGTCAACGGGCTACGCGATGCCGGCAACCGCCACCTCTGCCTTAATGAGGCTTCCCGAAAACAGAATTAAATCTGAGCCCTCGCGGAGGCTTGGCAGACGATCAGTGAGTTGCGAAGCGCGGAAAACAGAATCAATCCCAGCTACCTTTGCCCTGGGTCGAAAAACCAGGTGACAGGCCTCTGAAAGTAAAGCCGCGCTTTACGCCGCGCACATCCGTGTTCATCCGTTTGCCCTGTGGCCGATCAACTTCCCTCCTCCGTTCTAGTCGTCGGTGGCGGCGGGCGCGAACACGCCCTCGTCCGCTCGCTCCTTGCCTCGCCTGCCCAACCGCGCGTGCTCTGCGCCCCGGGCAACGCCGGCATCGCCCAGGATGTGCCGTGCTTCCCCGTGGCGGCCGACGACCTCGCCGGACTCGTCACCCTCGTGCTGCGGGAAAAAGTGGAGTTTGTCGTCGTCGGTCCGGAGGTGCCGCTCGCGCTCGGCCTCGCCGACCAACTCATCGCCGCCGGCATCCCCGTCTATGGCCCGAAGGCCGCCGGCGCCCGCTTGGAGGCCTCGAAGATTTTCACGAAGGAAATCCTGCTGAAATACAACATCCCCACGGCACCCGCCGGGATTTTTGATGCCGTTGAACCGGCCCTCGCCTACCTGCTTCAGCGCGGCGCCCCGATCGTCATCAAGGCCGACGGGCTGGCCGCCGGCAAAGGGGTGGTCGTGGCGCAGACGCTCGCCGAGGCCGAGTCCGCTGTGAACGAAATGCTCGGCGGCCGCTTCGGTGCCAGCAGCCGCCGGATTCTCATCGAGGACTGCCTCGTGGGCGAGGAGACCTCGATCCTCGTCGTCGTCTCCGGCCGCGACTACGTCATCCTGCCGACCTCGCAGGACCACAAGCGCATTGGCGACGGTGACACCGGGCCCAACACCGGGGGCATGGGCGCCTACTCGCCCGCGGAGGTTGTGACGCCGGCTTTGCTGGCCCGCATCGACCAGGAAATCGTGCGCCCCTCCGTGAACGCCATCGCCGACGAGGGCCTCGACTACTGCGGCACCCTCTTCATCGGCATCATGCTCACGCCGGCGGGCCCGAGCGTGATCGAATACAACGCCCGTTTCGGCGACCCCGAGACACAGGCCGTGCTCCCGCGCCTTGCGACCGACCTCCTCACGCTGCTCTGGGCCGCCGCGCAGCGCCGGCTCGCCGGCTTCCAACTCGACGTGAAGCCGGACTACGCTCTCTGCGTCGTGGTCGCGGCCAAGGGTTACCCCGACCGCTACGCCAAGGGGGATCTGATTGTGCTCCCGGCTCCTTCCTCCCTGCCCCCTGCCACCACCATCTATCATGCCGGCACCGCAAAAAATTCCGCCGGCGAGATTGTGACCAACGGCGGTCGCGTCCTCGGCGTCACCGCCCTCGGCGCCACGCTCCGCCAGGCCGCCGCCGAGGCCTACGCTGTGTGCGATGCGCTCCAGTGTGATTCGAAATATTTCCGCCGCGACATCGGTGCCAAGCAGCTGAACCGCCCATGAAATCACCGGTCCTCATTCTCATTGTCCTGCTCGCGCTCCCGGCCATTTGTCCGCTCCCCGCCGCCCCGCTCACCCACGAGCTCAGCCGGGACCTGACCTATGTCCGGGCGACCGCGCTCCCCGCCGACCTGCCCGGTCAGATGGACCTGCGCGCCTGCGTGCTCGACCTGCGCTACGCCACCGGTGACGAGGCCGCCGCCGTTGCCCTCGCCGGCTGGTTGAAATTCCACGCCTCCGCCCGCACCCCCGTTTTCATCCTCGCCAATGCCGCCACCGCCGCGGCCCTGCTCGATGTCCTGCCCCCCCGCGCCCTGCCCGCCGGCACCCTGACCCTTGGTCTCCCCGGTCCCGGCTTCACGCCTGACATTGCGATCAAAACCGACGCCGACACCGAACGTCGTGCCTACGACGCCTTCGCACCGGTCAACCCGTCCGCCGCCCTGGTGGATGAAAACGACGGCAAGATTCGTTATGACGAGGCGGCGATGGTCCGCGAACTGGCTGCTGGCGCAACGCCGGCCGACCATGAACCCGCCCCGGAAATCAACCCCGCAGCTCCGGCCGCGCCCGCCCCGCTCATCGACCGCACCCTGCAGCGCGCGGTGCACGTGCACCGCGGACTCGCCACCTTGAAATTGCTGCGCGGCTGAACCGACCTGCCGCCCTCACCCGCTATTTCAGGATTAAATCCACCGCCTTCGCCCGGCCCTTGCCATCAACCTCGACCAGCACCTCGAAGTCCCGCGTGGTGGAGTCAAAGCTGCCCTGGTTGGCGTAGCGGCGGATATACGCTTTTCCGGTCACCCGGTGGCGGTTGGACCAGCCGGAGACGGACTCGGGGGCGTTCAATTCCAGTTCGGGCGTGAAATTCAAGCCGGCGCCCTTGTTGAACTCGTATTTGAAATAATGGATCGCCTTGGTGTTGGCCGCCGCGGTGATGGCCGTCTCCGTTTTTTCGTCATTGGCGGCCTCCGCGGCCGCAGCCTCGGTCGCATACCGCGCGCTTTTTCGCGTCTGCTGCTCCGCCCGGGCGAGGCGGGCCACCTCGCGGCGGTCGCGTTCCCGGGCAGCCTCTGCCCGCGCCCTCTCTTGTTCGGGCAACTTGGGCGGCGGAGCCAGTTGCTGCAACTGCGCCTTCACCGCGTCGGGTAGCCACGCCACCAGCACACTGGTGATGTGGTTGCCGCTTTGGACCGACACGGTGCCGGCTTCGGTATCAAAGGTCCGGATCAGGGCCGGCCGGAGGACTTTCCCGTTGTTGAGCTGCAATTCGGGGTAGGGCAGGTCCACCTGCACCACCTCCGCCACGGCCGTGCCTGCCAGCAGGACCATGCACCAACCGACAATTTTCATGGGGGCAAATTGCGCCTCCCCCGCCCCCATGGCAAGTTCTGCGACTCCGACTTTGCAATCGGCAGCGTTTCGTATCCCATAGGAATTCCGCCCCATGTCCGCGCCCGGTCACATCCTCGTCGTTTGCACGGCCAACATCTGCCGCAGTCCCATGGCGGCGGGCCTGCTGCAGCATGCGCTCGCCGCCCAGCCGGAGCCCTTGCGCTCCCTCCGGGTCGTCTCCACGGGTATCGCTGCGCGCACCGGCGACCGCGTCTCCGAAAACTCCGTGCTTGCCCTCAAAAAGGCCGGCATCGACATCGCCGCCATCGCAGCCAGCCCCTCACCCAGGCCCTGCTTGACGGGGCCCTCGTCGTGCTCTGCATGACCGGGTCGCACCGGACGATGATCCAGCTCCAAGCCGAAACCCCGCCCACCCACCTGTATCTCTTCCGCGAATTCCTGCCGTCACCCACCGACCGGGAAATCCCCGATCCCTACGGCGGCCCGCTGCGGGTCTACGAGCAGTGCCGCGACGAGATGGTCGAGGCCATCCCCAGCCTCGTCGCCCGCCTTAAGATGCTCGTCCCCGCAAAATAGGCTCGTTCTTCCTCCCTTTCTCTTTCTCGTTCTTACCATGTCCCTGCCAGCCACACCCCTCTCGCGACTCGATCCGGCCGTCCACGCCATCATCGCCGGCGAGCTCGCCCGCCAGCAGAGCCACCTCGAGCTCATCGCCTCGGAGAACTTCACCTACCCGGCTGTCCTCGAGGCCCAGGGCAGCGTGCTGACCAACAAATATGCCGAGGGCTACCCGGGCAGGCGCTGGTATGGCGGCTGCGAACAGGTGGACAAAGCCGAGCTCCTTGCCATCGAACGGGCCAAGCAACTCTTCGAGGCCGACCATGCCAACGTGCAACCCCACTCCGGCGCGCAGGCCAACTGCGCTGTTTACGCCGTCGTGCTCTCGCCGGGCGACAAGGTGCTCGGCATGAACCTCAGCCACGGCGGCCACCTCACGCATGGCAACCCCGCCAACTTCTCCGGCAAGCTTTACCAGTTCGTCCAATACGGTGTTCGCGAGGACACCGGCCGGATCGATTACGACGAACTCGCCGCTGTCGCGCTGCGCGAGCAGCCGAAAATGATCACCGTGGGGGCCAGCGCCTATGCGCGCATCATCGATTTCGCGCGAATGGGCGAGATCGCCCGCAGCGTCGGCGCCTTCCTGTTCGCCGACATCGCGCACATCGCCGGTCTCGTGGCCGCGGGCGTGCATCCCTCGCCCTTCCCGCACGCCGACTTCGTCACCACCACCACGCACAAGACCCTGCGCGGCCCGCGGGGCGGCCTCATCCTCTGCAAGGCGGCGCACGCCAAGGCCGTCGACTCCGCCGTTTTCCCCGGAACACAGGGCGGACCGCTCATGCACGTCATCGCCGCCAAGGCCGTCTGCTTCGGCGAGGCCCTCAAGCCCGAGTTCAAGACCTACTCCGCGCAGATCGTCAAAAACGCGCAGGCCCTCGCCACCGCGATGACCCGCCACGGCTACCGCCTCGTCTCCGGCGGCACCGACAACCATCTCATGCTGGTGGATCTCCGCGCCAAGTTCCCCGACCTTACCGGCAAGATCGCCCAGGAGACGCTCGATCGGGCCAATATCACCTGCAACAAGAACGCCGTGCCCTTCGAAACGCGCTCGCCCTTCCAGGCCTCCGGCATCCGCCTCGGTTCGCCGGCCATGACGACCCGCGGGATGGGGGAACCCGAGATGGCGGAGATCGCCGGCCTGATCGACGGCGTGCTCTCCGCCATCGGCCGGCCCGACGAGGCCGCCGTTCTGGCGGCCACCAAGCAAAGGGTCGTGGCGCTGATCACCCGGTTCCCGCTGCCGTATAAGTTCTAGCTCCAGCCTGTTCTCCAAGGGTGGCCGCTTGATGACGGTTTCTCCGGCCTTGCCGTTGCCCCGGCAGCTCCCATGCTGCGCAGCACCCCATGACCTCTGCGGCGCGTTCCACCCTGCTCGGCCGAATCCCTTTGGTCGCGAGCATCGTTGTCATCGGCACCACCCTGTCGCTGCTCAGCTACCATTGGCTGCGCCAGAGCGACGAGGCCCGCGTGGAGGCGGATTTCATCCGGCGGGCCGATACGCGCAATGCCCTGACCAACGAGGTCATTGGCAAGTTTGAGGCGCACATTTTCGGCCTCCGCCACCTCTTCGCCACCACGGGCACCGTCTCGCGCGCCACCTTTGCCGCCACCGCCCACGACATTGTCGCCCGCAACGCGGCCATCAGCGCCCTGCAATGGGTTCCCGTCGTGCCCGCGGCGGAACGCCCGGCGGTCGAGGCCGCCGCCTCACGTGAGCTGGGCCGGCCTTTCCAATTCACCACCCGTGGCCCTGACGGTCAGTTCGTTTCCGCCCCGGTCGCGGCCGAGCATTTGCCCGTCCTTTACGCTGAGTCGCTCGCGGACCGCGACCCGATGCTGGGGTATGACCTGGCCCTCGGTGCCACCGCCGGGCAACTCGCCAGTGCCCGCCGCACCGGGCACATGACCGTCAGCCGCTTCAACGGGCCCGTGCCGGGTCAGACCGAGGGGACCGGCCGCGTTGCCTTCATCTGCCCGGTGCACCGGCCCGGTGCCGACGGACAAGCGGAATTCATCGGCTGCGTGCAGGGCGTGTTCCCGCTGTGCAGCATGCTGGCGGAGTCCCTCAAACTCCAACCCGGCCTCTCCCTCGACATGCTCTATTTCGACGCCTACGAAACCGAGCCCACCCGCCGCCTCATCCTCTATCTTTCCGCAGACGGCGCGGTCTCCGAGTCCGTGTTCCCCACTGAGGCCGCATTGCGCACCGGCCTGACGCGCGAAAAAAACCTGTCCGTCGGAGACCGCCAGTGGCAGGTGCTCTACCGGGCCAGTCCCGAGTGGCTGCGGTCCCAATACAGCCGCGTCCCCCTCGTCTACCTGCTGGCCTGCCTCGCCCTCACCGGCCTCTCCGCGGCGCTGGTCAATGTCCTCCGGCGCCGCCAGACCGTCATCGAGCGGCAGGTCGCCGAACGCACCGATGAACTCAGCGAGAGCCGCCGGCAGCTCGAGAACATCGTGCAGGCCCTCCCGGGGATGGTTTTCGTGTGCCATTACGAACAGACGATGATTCCACTCTATATCAGCGACGGCGCCCTGGAACTCACCGGATATCCCGCCGCCGATTTCATCACCGGGCGCGTGCAACTCCGTGACCTCATCCATCCCGCGGATCTGACCCTCGTGCGTGATCTCACGCACGCCGCCCTTCAGGTGCAGCAACCCTTCGAGGTCGAATACCGCCTGCGCACCCGGGGGGGCGACGAGAAATGGGTGCTCTCCCGCGGCCGCGGCGTCTACGACGCGCACTGCCGGTTGCTCTGCTTCGAGGGCCTCGTCATCGATATCACCGCCCGCAAACAGGTCGAGGACGGCAAGCTGGCCCTCGAGCGCCGCCTGCTCCAGAACCAGCGCCTGGAGAGTCTCGGGCTCCTCGCCGGCGGCGTGGCGCACGAATTTAACAACCTGCTCACGGGCATTGTCGGCGATACCGGCCTCGCCCGTCACGCCCTGCCCGAGGCCTCGCCCGCCGCCCTGCCCCTCGCCCGCATCGCCACCGCCTCCCAGCAAGCCGCCGAGCTCTGCCAGCAAATGCTCGCCTGCACCGGCAAAAGCCGCGCCGTCGTCGAGGCGCTGGATCTCAACAGCCTGCTCGTCTCCGTGTTGCCGCTGCTCCAGTCCATCATCAGCCGCCACGCGCTCCTCCAGCACCGCCCGGCCCCCGACCTGCCCCGCATCCTGGGCAACACCTTCCAACTGCGGCAAATCGTGATGAGCCTCGTCGGCAACGCTTCCGAGGCCATCGGCGAACGGCCTGGTGAAATCACCGTGACCACCACCGTCACCCATGTGCCCCGTTCCCTCCTGGCCGCCTGTGTCGCCGGGGCCGGCCTGCCCGCGGGCGACTACGTCATCCTCAAAATCAGCGACACCGGCTGCGGCATGGCGCCCGAGACGCTCACCCGGATCTTTGATCCGTTGTTCACCACCAAGACTGCCAGCCTCGGCCTCGGGCTCTCCGCCGTCCTCGGCATCGTGCGTAACCACGGCGGCGCGCTCCATGTCAGCAGCACCCCCGGCAGCGGCTCCACTTTTCGGCTCATGCTCCCGCCCGCGACCGCGCCCGCAGCCGCGCCCGCAGCCCGGAGTTGAGTCAGCCCCGCCGCCGCGAGCGTCAAGCTCCCACCGGCGTTCACCACACTCTCCCGCTTTTACCGGCCGCTACCGGATTGACCTCACGCCGCCGGGTATTCCCGGTGCTCCCGGTGATGAAACCCGCCGCCAGCTGCGCTGCCTGATGTCACCTTCCTGCAGAAGCCCTTAGAAATCAGGACCTGCTCGACAAGCTCCGGCTCTTCCTTGGCTGAGCCGTCCCAGCCCCTTCACCGGTAGATCGCGGCCTGCA
>CAJBES010000062.1 GCA_903952145.1 uncultured Opitutaceae bacterium
GCGCTCCTGACCGGATTGCCGGGCCAGCAGGCCAACGGCAACATCATCCAGGCCACGACCACCCCGACCCTCGCCTATGGCACTTACATGAACAACAAGCGCGTGGCGGCCGGGAACCTGATGATGCCCAGCTACACGAGTGTGGAGCGCGGTGCTTATATCACCAACGCCGCCGGCCAGTTGATCTTGGACGAAGGTTTCAACTACACCGCCCGCGGCGCCTACAATGACGACGAGGACGAGGTCTTTGTGGCCACCGTGGATCTGGCCCCGTTTGAGTGGCTGGATGCCCGCTATGTCTATACCAACGACAAGGCCGTGAACAACAGCGTCGGTCAGGGTGGCGCAATCCAGACTCCTTATGCCGATCTCGTGCACTGGAACGTCGGCCTGGGCAATCGCTCGGGATACTGGCGCACGACCGAGGTCCATAACCTCGACCTCGTGTTCAAGTTCGACGTGTTCGGTGTGAAGAACAAGATCCTCACCGGTTACCAGCGCTCCACCTGGCTGCAACAGTATCTGGGTGGTTCCGTGAATGCGGATGTCAGCCTCTCCTGGCTGCCCGGTGCCGCGAACACGACCTCGAATCCGGACTATCGCGGCGTCAACACAGGCAAGTATGCCATTGGCGGCGTGCCGGCCAATCAGGTCATCTATCAGCGCGACGGCAGCATCAAGCCCGTCCGTCAGATCTACAACAACTATGATCCGGGCTTTGAAATGGCGCCCGACATCAACCAGTGGTTCAAGGGCATCGACCGCAATGCGCTCGACGGCTACAAGCCGACCCTGGAAGGTCAGTATCTCAACTGGCAGGCCTCCGCCTTGGACGACCGCCTGACGGTGCTGGCCGGTATGCGCAAGGAAAAGAAGTGGGAGCGCGGCCAGTGGCAGGTCAACAACTTCCCCTATTACATCTACTTCGATGAAATGTGGCTCAACCCGACGGCATATCCGGAGAACGTCTGGGGTCACTCGGTCAACTATCAGAAGACCAATGTGATCGACCAGGAGGGTGACTCTTGGATGGCCGGCGCCTCGTTCGCCGTGAACAAGAACCTGAGCGTCTATGCCTCGATGTCACGGATCTTCAAGTTCAACGCCGGCGTCGTCGGCGGTATATTCATCGGTGACGAAATGCTGATCGCGCAAGGCATCATCAGTGAATATGCCGCCCGCCGGGCCGCCGACCCGCTGTTTACCGAGAACTTTGTCTACAACGGCACGACCATCACCTCAGCGGCCCAGATCAAATCCATCTGGGAAGCCAAGGGTTACTACAAGCTGGTGCCCAATGAGTTCGGTAATAACAAGGAAATCGGTGCGAAATACTCCAGCGACGACAACAAGATCGTCGCCACGTTCTCGATCTTCCTGGCCGACCGCATCAACCGCCGTGAAGACGACGGCGTGGCGCAGTCCAACCTCAACGAGCCGATCAACTACAACACCAACCCGATCTGGATCGCCGGTGCGGCCCGCTCGGCATTGGTCGCTCCGTCCGCAGCCAACACTGGCCGCGTCTTCCGCGTGCGCACCTACGGCAACAAGGTTGAGATCAAGGGTGCGGAATCTGAGGTCATCTGGACTCCGATCCGCAACTTCCAGGCGCTCATCAACGCCTCCTGGATGCCCACGGCCGAGACGGTCGAAGATTCCCGCCCGCAATATGCTGCGCCGGGAAGCACGGCCTACACCGCCCTGTCGGCCTCGCAACAGCGTGACTCCTACATCCTGTGGAAGGCCCGCGTCGAGAACGTGCCCTAATACCGCTTCAATGTATTCGCCAAATACACGTTCACGGACGGCCCGGCCCGTGGTGTGGCGATCGGCGCCGGTATGCGCTACTCCTCCGAGACGGTGATCAGCCGTGGCGTGGACTGGAATCCGCTCGCCGGCGGTTACCAGGCTGGCGACTACCTGGTCTTCGATCTCACGGCGGCCTATCCTTGGGAAGTCATGGGCTACAAGATTGTCAGCAGCTTCGGTCTCTACAACGTGACCGACGAGAAATACAGCGAAGGTTCCTTCGCCCTCTCGCCTGCCCGCAACTGGCTGGTCACGAACACGCTCAGATTCTAAGCGCGTTTAATCCCAGTTGATTTGCTCTCTCAAGGGCGGCGTCCATCGGACGCCGCCCTTTTTTGTGCCTCGGCCCGCAGGTGGAGCGGCTTGTCCCCAAGACGCTTGCTGCCCGGGGTGATCGGCCAACGCCCAGCGCGCTAGAGCATTTTCAGTGATAGTGTAGCCGCGTTGGAGCACAGCGACAACGTGGCCTCATTCGCTCCACGCTTTCGCTTTTGGCTCAAGCGCGGCTACAGGAATATTTAATCCGCTCTAGCAACGCGCTCCACCTGAGCAAGCCGCCTATATGAATATTGCGGGACTTGGCCTGAATGAATGCTTGGCTGGGCAACGGGAGACTTGCGGTGAGGGTGGGAGGCGGGCATGCTTCCGGCAGTTTCAACCGTCCATACTCAATCAATCACTCTGCCATGAAATCCACATTTGCCGCCGGTGCCGCCCTGGCACTCGTTCTCCTGCTTGCCGGATGCGATTCCACTTCCGGCATAACCGCCCGCATCCAGGAAAAATCGACGGCCTTTGCCCAGCTCACGCCCGCGCAGAAAAAGAACATCGAGGGCGGGGAGATCGAGATCGGCTTCACGACCGACATGGTCTACATGGCCCTGGGCAAGGCCTCGAAGGTGAAGGAGAAGACTGCGCCCGAAGGCACGGTAGTGATGTGGACCTACAACAATTACTTTCCCTCGGTGGCGGTGTCCGCGCTCACGCTCAACGATCCGAGCCGGCAGGGTTACCGGACCGGGCAAACATCACCCAATGCCCCCCGCAGCGCCAGCGGGATCGCCGATACGCGCTCCTCCGGCCCCGAACCCTCGGTGGACAGCATGGCGAATATTCCCTCGGAAACCCTCCATGTGTTTTTTCTCAATGGCGTGGTTTTCGACATCAAACTCGAGAGCACCTGACCCCCTTTAACTTTGACCTCAACCCAGACTCAACCAACCCCATCATGAAATCCCTGTATGCCTATGGTGCCGCACTGGTGCTCGCCGTCCTGATATCCGGATGCGATGCTTCCAGCGGCAAAACCGCCCGAATCCAGGAAAAGTCCGCCGTCTTCGCCCAACTCACGCCCGAGCAGAAGAAGAGCATCGAAAGCGGGTCCATCGAAGTCGGCTACACAGCCGACATGGTCTACATGGCCTTGGGCAAGCCATCGAAGGTAAAGAGCAAGGAGAGCCCCGAGGGCAAGACCGAGATGTGGACCTACAATAATTTTGCTCCCGCCGCGAGCGCTTCCCACCTTTCCCTGGGTGATCCGAGCCGCGATGCCTCGATGCCCACCGAGACGCTCTATGTGTTTTTCCACAAAGGGGCGGTCGCCGACATTAAAGTCGAAAGAAGCTAAAGTAACGGGGTTAGGCCACTACTTCTTAATTTATTATGTATAAATTAAGAAGTAGCGGCTTGACCCCTTCATATTAAGACACCGGAGCTAGGGTATCCGCGACCGGGATCCGGTAAGCCTTGAGCGCCGGCACCACGCCGCCGAGGGCGCACAGTGCCACCATGCCGACCGGGGCCAGCCAGAGCACCGGGTGCCAGGCTGCGAGGGTGAGGACCACGCCGGTCTGCGCGCGGATGAGCTCCGCCACACCGGCAAACAAGCCCAGATAAACCGCATAACCCGCCAGCGCACCCATGGCGCCGATGACCGCGGCTTCGATCACCACGGCGCCGAAAATGGTGCGGCGCCGGGCGCCGAGCGCGCGGAGAATGGCCAGGTCGCGCTGCCGGGCACTCATGGAATTGTAGATGCTCGCCAGCACGGCGGCCGCGGCGACCAGGGCCACCAGATAGGCGACCAATTCCAGCACGCGGTCGAACCAGGAAATTTTCTGAAAAAGCTCCGCGATGATGGCGGCGACCGGATAGGCGAAGGTCAGGCGGTTGCCCTGCTTGTTATACATCAGGTCGAGCATGAAGCCCGCCGTCGGTGCGCGCAGTTGCACCAGCACGGCGCTGACGTCGGTGGCGGCACGGGGGTCATGGCCGCCCATGGTCTGCACGCCCGCCAGCGGAATCCAGATGACGCGGTCCGCGGGGGTGTTGGTCGGCGCGAGCACGCCGGCTACCGTGTAGGTTTCCGCGTGCTGGTTCTGCTCGTCGTAGGCCAGTCCGTGGAACGGGTGGAAGGTGTCACCGGCCTTCAAGCCCAGCCGGGCTGCGGCAAAGCTGCCTGCCACCGCTTCATGGGCGCCGGGGGTGAACAGCCGGCCCGTGGCCAGGGCACCCTTTTTTCCCGGGGCGAATTCCACGGTCGCAAACATTTCCGGCAAAGTTCCGACCAGCCGGTAGCCGCGCAGGTTGTCCCCCACGGCGATGGGCACCGCCGTCTTCACGGCCGGGTGCCGCCGGATCGCCTCGTAGTCGCTCCACGCCAGGTTGCCCGGGGAGGCTTCGAGATGAAAAATCGCGTTGAGCACCAGTTGCAGTTTGGAGCCGCGGGCCCCGAGCACGGCGTCGAAGCCGGCATTGGCAGCGGTGAAAGCCGCCTGCGACTGGGTCTTCACCATCCAGACGCACAGCAGGAGGCCGCACGCGAGGGCAATGCTGCTTGCGGTCACGACCGTGGACAGGGCGTGCTGGCGCAACGAGCGGTAGACGATGAGCCAGAGCGTCATGACCGGTCCTCCGGCCCGGGGCGGTTGATGAGGGCGAAATCCTGCACGCCTTCAAACTGCGCCAGCGCCTGTTCGTCGTGGCTGACCAGCAGCAGGGCGGCGTCGTTTTCACGGCAGACCTCGCGGATCAGGACCAACGACTCGCGGGCGTGCCGGTGGTCGAGATTGCCGGTCGGCTCGTCGGCCAGCACGAGCCGGGGCCGGTTGGCGAGGGCGCGGGCCACCGCCACCCGCTGCTGCTGCCCGGTGGAAAGCTGCCGCGGAAAATGATGGAGCCGATGTGCCAGGCCGACGCGGGTCAGAATCTCCCGGGCATGCACGGCGTCTGCGCCCCGCGGCCCGAACCCCATCCCGAGGAGGACGTTTTCCAGCACGGTGTGGCCCTGCAGGAGGTTGAAGGCCTGGAAAATGTAGCCGAGCTTGGCCGCCCGCAGCCGGTCGCGTTGCGATTCCCCGAGGGCGGTCATCTCCACGCCGTCAATCGTCACGTGCCCGCTGTCCGCCGCCAGGATGCCGGCGATCAGATGGAGGAAGGTGGTCTTGCCCGAACCGCTTTCGCCGCGCAGGGCGCGCTGCTCGCCGGCGGCGAGGGCGAACGCCGCCACGTGGACGATCCCGACGCGCCCCCCTTCGGGTGAGACGAAGGATTTGTGGAGGTCGGCGACGGCGAGCATGGCGAAGGACGGGACAAACGGACGCTAAGCTTGGGGATTGAGTTTAGGCAACACCCGCTTGGGATGGGGCGCTCCCGATTTCCACACTGTGAAAAAAATTCTCCTGCCCAAGATTCACCGCGCAGTGCGCTGCGGCGCCATCACCGCGCTTTATGTGCGCGACCAAACCGCCGGCCGGCTGGGCCTCTGGCTCGTGCCGACGGCCAAGCGCCGGCAACTCGCCCCGCGCCGCACTTGGCTGACAGGCATGGAAGTCGACAGCTACACGGCCGCCACGCGCAGCAACCTGCCGGCCTGGGGGGTCGAGTCGCTCATGCAGGTGAAGGCACTGGGCGATGACCAGGCCGGCGCGTTTTCGCAGGGCCGCACGATGCGGAACAGCGCGACCGCGGCGCAGCTGAAATTCACCGGCCAGCAGGTGACCCGGGCGGGCGGGCTGACCGCCGTGCGCACGACCTTCACGCATGAGAAATCCGGCTGGCGTGCGCACCACGATCTGGGCTGGCGGCGCGGGACGAGCTGGCTGACGAGCAGTGTCACCGTGGAAAACTGCTCGGCCGCACCGGTTACGCTCGAGCTGCTGGCCAGTTTTTCGCTCGGCGGCCTCACCCCTTTTGCCGCCGCCGATGCGCCCGGCCGGTTGCGACTGCACCGGTTGCGCACGGTGTGGAGCATGGAAGGCCGGCTGGAAACACGGCGGTTCGAGGACCTGCAGTTGGAACCGTCCTGGGCCGGCTTCGGGGTGCGCGCGGAGCGTTTCGGGGCGGTGGGTTCATTGCCGGCCAACGGTTTTCTGCCCTTCGTGGCGGTGGAGGACACGGTGGCGGGCGTGGTCTGGGGCGCCCAACTGGCGCAGCCCGGCTCCTGGCAAATGGAGGTTTACCGCCGGGATGACCTGGCCGCAATTTCCGGCGGACTGGCCGACCGGGAACTGGGGCACTGGCTGAAAACACTGCCGGCCGGCGCGAGTTTCACCTCGCCTGTGGCGACACTCAGCTGCGTGGCCGGGGATCTCGACGATCTCTGCGCGGCCCTGACGGCGGCCCAGGAATCACCGCTGCAGTCCCTGCCCAAGAGCGAGGCCGCCCTGCCGGTGATGTTCAATGAATGGGCGACAAGCTGGGGTCATCCGGACCACGGAAACATGGTGGCGCTCGCCACCGCGCTGCGCGGCACCGGCGTGAAGTATCTCGTGATGGATGCCGGCTGGTATAAGCCCGAGGGCGGCATCTGGAGCAGCGCCCAAGGTGAATGGCAGCCCAATGCCAAAATGTATCCGCAAGGCCTGCGCGCCACGGCCGACGCCATCCGCGCCTGTGGCTTGGTTCCCGGCCTCTGGTTCGAGATGGAGGTGGTGGGCGCGGCCTCGCCGTTCTACCAGCGCACCGACTTGCTGTTGCACCGGGACGGCCAGCCGGTCACCGCCGGCGGACGGCGTTTCCTAGATCTGCGCAAGCCGGAGACCGTGGCGCATCTCACCGCCCGGGTCATCGGCCTGCTCCGGGAGAACAATTTTGGCTACCTCAAGGTGGACTACAACGAGAACATCGGCATCGGGGTGGACGGCGCCGAGTCCTTGGGCGAAGGCCTGCGCCAGCACTTGGCGGGGGTGCAGGCGTTTTTCCGAAAAATCCGGGCCGAACTGCCCGAACTGGTGATCGAGAACTGTTCCTCGGGCGGCCAGCGCATCGAGCCCTCGATGGCCGGACTCACGGCAATGTGCAGTTTTTCCGACGCCCACGAGTGCCCGGAGATCCCCATCATCGCCGCCAACCTGCACCGCGTGCTGCTGCCGCGGCAGAGC
>CAJBES010000063.1 GCA_903952145.1 uncultured Opitutaceae bacterium
CATCCTAGCAGTATGAGGCGCTGGGGCGAGCCAAGCAGTCCTTCCCTATAAAATCAATGCAACCTCTCCGCTACGGTGTCATCGGCGCCGGTGTCATTGCCAATCATATGGCGCGCGTCTTCACCGAGGGCCGCGGATCGGTCGCGGTGGCCGTGGCGGATCTCAACCTGGAGGCCGCGCAGAAACTGGCGGCCGCCGCGGGGGCGGGAAAGGTGCTCGCCGACTACCACACGTTGCTGGCTGATCCGGAGGTCGAGGCGGTCTACATCGCCACGCCGCAGCTTAAACTTGCGGCCGGTTGGCGGGCGCAGAAGGTCAACCTAATCGGCGAGCCGCTCGGTGCGTCGCTGCGCGGGAAGACCCTCGCGTTCGCCCCTTACGAAATCATCAGCCTGCGGGTCAGCCGCGGCTGATCACGGGGGGCGGGCCGCTTGTGCTCCCAGAGAATTATTTCAGCTCCAGCTTCACCTGCACCGTGAGTTTCCCGGTCCGGCCGCGCTGGGTGAGCGAGAGGCGCGGCTGAGTTTCAGGCAACAGCGTGGTCACGAGGTATCCCTCCTTGCGCTCGCGGAGCACGTCTTTCCAAACGGGCTCTTCCAGCGGCAGGGCTTCGACGGCGCCCTCGATGCCTTCGCCCCAGGTCAGAACGGCGCGGCCGCGGCGGCCCTCGATGACCGCGCGGCGTTTGCTCGCGTCGAGGGAGATGGGCAGCGGGGTGGTCCAGTAGAAGACCACGCCGTCACCCTTTTCGACCGCCCACTCGTCGGTGATCGTGAGTTCGCCCGGGGTGGGGGCGTCCCAGGTGCGGGTCCAACGCGTGAACCAGCCCTCCCAGCCGGCGGCAAGGTCCAGCGAGGCGTGAAAGGCGGTCTCGTCGCCGCGACCGCGCGGGGTGATGTCCGCGAAGATCGGGTTCTGCGGCTTCGGCCGGGCGCCGCCAGCGGTGAGCGGCACGAGCATGTTGTGCCGCTGACAGTGCTTCAGGATGTCGGCGAGCGGGTTGCTGTAGTCGCAGCTGCCAAAATCGGTCGCGAAGCGGTCGCCGGCGAACTCGAGCACGAACGAGCCCTTGTCCTCGTGGGTGTGGGAGGCGCCGGACTGGTTGCCCATGAGAAACAGTTTCAGCCATTCGCCGCCAAGTTTCCGGTGTGAAGCCATCTGGCCGATCGCCGGCATTTCGACCAGGGGCCGGAAGGCGGGCCCGACGGCCGGGATGTCGCGCGCCAGGTTTTGCGCGAGCAGGGTCATCGGCTGGCCGCCGGTGCGGGCGACGGATTTGCGGAAGATGGTGACCCAGTGCGAATCCGGCATCAGCCAGGCGAGGAAGGCCACGCCTTCCTGTGGAATGTATAGCGCATCGCAGATCAGGATCATCTGCGTGTCGTCCGCGGTGCTGGCCAGGGTTTCCGCCATGATGGCGGTGGCATACAACGCGGCGGGCACGTAGTCGCGCGCCCGGGTGCCGCGGGCGCGGGCGTAGTAGTAAAAAGTGATCAGGGCCTGGCGGGCTGTGAAGGTGAAGTACATCGGCCCTTCGGTGTAACCGCCGTCGGGCAGGAGGATTTTCGCAAGGTTGGCGAGCAGGTCGGTGAGCGCCAGATCCGTGTAGGGCGCGACGCGGGATTGCTCCGGCCTGGGATAGGGCGCCCAGGTGACGGGCATGGTCCGCTCCAGCACGAGGTAGGCATACATGCGGCCGGG
>CAJBES010000064.1 GCA_903952145.1 uncultured Opitutaceae bacterium
CCTGCGGGCACCCTCTCCCATCGGATGGGAGAGGGACGGGGTGAGGGCACTCTGTAGTCTATCCAGCGGATCAGGCAGTAATACCACATCGGCCATGCCCCTTGGGGGGCGTAGGCCAAGGCATTTAACCAGGGGCCGGAGACGCAGCGCTCCGGCCCCCCCTTTGATACTTAAACATGGCTATCAACGCAAGGACGGGAAGACGCGCAGGCCGATAAGCGCGCCTGCCTGCCGCGCAGGGGCGCGGTGTTTATCGAGATGAAATTCACCCTCGCGATCCTTTGTATCGGCCTGGCTTTCGCCGCTTCGGCGGCGGGGCCACTCCTGGCGGAGCAGCGGCCGGCCAGCCTGTATCCGCCGCCGGACCAGCTCATTGCCTCACCTGGCCACACCGCCTATTACATTGATCCGGGTCGGGGCGATGACGCGAATTCCGGACTGAGAGCCAGCCAGGCCTGGCGCACCTTCCGACCGGTCAACGGGCGCCGCCTGGCTCCCGGCGACCGCGTTGAAATCCTGGCGCCGGGAAGCTTCCAGGAAACGCTCATGCCGAGAGGTGCGGGTACGCCGGAGTCACCGGTGGAAATCCGTTTCGCGCGCGGCCGCTACGATTTCTTTCCCACTAATGCGCTCAAGCTCCGGCTCCATATTTCAAACGCCAACGACGATCCGTACACGCCCAAGGCGGTGGCGTTGTATTTCAAGGATACCCGCTGTTTCCGCGTGACGGGGGACCAGGCCGACCTTTACGTGCATGGCAAAATGATCGAAGCGATGTTCGACCATGCCGAGAATGTCACCCTGAGCGGCCTGAGTTTCGACTACCACCGGCCGACGGTCTCCGAATTCACCGTGCTGACGGTGGCCGCAGACTACGCCGACGTGCGTGTCCATCGCGATTCAACCTATGCTATCGAGAACGGCAAGCTGGTATGGGTGGGCGAAGGCTGGCGCTCGGCGGGTCTGGCGCTGGCGCAGGAATGTGACCTCGAAAGGAGGCAGGTCTGGCGGCGGGGCAGCCCGCTAAGCGACGTGACGAAGGCAGAGGAACGCGCACCGTTCCAACTGCGCCTGTTCTTCAGCCGCAATCCCGGATTCACCACCGGCCGCGTGTTCCAGTTCCGCGAGACCTTTCGGGACTGTGTGGGTGTTTTCGTCCTGCGCAGCCAGAACATCACCTGGCGGGATTGCGCCTTTCGCTTCCTGCACGGTCTGGGCATCGTCTCGCAGTTCAGCGAGAACCTCACTTTCGACCATGTGGCGTTCGCCCCGCGTCCCGGCTCCGGCCGCACTTGCACCGGCTGGGCAGACCTGCTGCATTTCTCCGGCTGCCGGGGCTTGATCAAGGTCGAAGATTGCGAAATGGCCGGCACTAACGACGATCCAATCAATGTGCATGGCACGCATCTGCGCGTGGTGGGCAGCCCGAGGCCCGATCAGCTTCTGCTCCGCTTTATGCACCCGCAAAGCTACGGCTTCGAGGCCTTCACGCCCGGTGATGAAGTCGAGTTGGTCAGTAATACAAGCCTCCGTTCTTACCATACCAACCGCGTCGAAACCGTCGAAGCCAAGGGCGATAAGGAAGCGTTGCTGACGCTTGCGCAACCCGTGCCGGCAAAGATTGGCGATAACGATGTCGTCGAGAATGTCACCTGGACACCGTCGGTCGAGGTTCGCCGCTGCAAGGTCAGCCTCGATTCCTGCCGCGGCTTCCTGCTGACGACCCGCCGCCGCGTGGTCATCGAGGGCAACACGTTCCTCCAGACCGGCATGTCGGCCATCTTGATTGCCGATGATGCCAACTCCTGGTTCGAGTCCGGCCCCGTGCGCGACGTGACCATCCGGGGCAACCGTTTTCTGCGGTGCGCCGAGCCGGTCATCGCGATCGCCCCGGAGAATCACACCGCCCGGCCAGAAGATCCGGTTCACCAGAACATCCGGATTCTGGACAACTACTTCGAGTTGACCGGGCGCAGCGCCGTGGCGGCCCGCAGCGTCGAGGGCCTCGTCATTCAGGGCAACCGCTTCTCCGCCAGGCAACTGCCCGTCCAAACCAACGCCTGCACGCAGGTGACGATCTCTGAAAATGAGCTCGGGGTGTCGGAAACCCAGGCGAACGCAAAACCAGAAACCACCAAGAAGGGCTTTTGACAGCAGATACTGACTTTATCCTTGAGGCCGCCGCCCAAACGAGGGGACACTTTCCAAATGAATACTAAAACTAAATCGCTACTGATACTTCTGTTCTTGTCGGGGCTGCCCTTGGCGGCATACGCCGATTTCAAGCCTGCGGTGGCGCGGCTGGCGTTAGACCGCGACCGCGTGCAACCGGGCGGCACCGTTCAAGCCACTTACACCTTCCGCTCCAGCGGCCCGTCGCTGGTGGAACTGTCGGCCTTCGTCCAC
>CAJBES010000065.1 GCA_903952145.1 uncultured Opitutaceae bacterium
GGTCGAAGGCGTCGACAAACTCTTCCCTGTCGACGTCTACGTGCCCGGGTGCCCACCACGCCCAGAGGCCTTGATCGAAGGCATCCTCAAACTCGAAGAGAAACTCACCGGCAAACGGCGTTTCCCGGTCGCAAAACCGCAGGAATGAAGCCGACCCTTGAGCAACTCACCGCGCAATTTACTGCGCTCAACGGTCCGGCTCCCGTCGCTCTGGTGCCTACCCAACCTGCCGCGTCTGCGGTTCCGGCCGCGGCGGCAACCGCTTCTGCGCCCGTCGCCGCCGCACCCAAGCCTCCCGTCCAGACGACTGATTTCGCCATCAAGGGCTACGTCTTCGACGCCACCGTCGCGCCGGCCCAGGTCGTCGCCGCCGCCGCCATCATGGAACGGGCCGGCTTCGGCCTCGACGCCGTCACTGGCGTCGACTGGATCGCGCAAAACGAGATGGAGGTCGTCTACGACTTTTTCCACCCGGAGGTGAACTTCCGCGCCGTCTATCGCACCCGCGTGTCGCGCACCACACCCGAGATCCCGACCATCTCCCCCGTTTTTGCCGGCGCCAACTGGCACGAACGCGAGACGCATGAATTCTTCGGCATCCGTTTCCTCGGCCACCCGGACCTGACGCCTTTGCTCCTCCCAGAGGACGCCACTTTCCACCCGCTCCGCAAGGATTACCAGCCGTGAACGTCTCCAAGGAACTGCTTCCCGCCGGTCCGTCCGGCGAGGCCCCGCAGGAAACGTTCATCCTCAACCTGGGGCCGCAACACCCCGCCACTCACGGCGTATTGCGGATTCGCACGACGATGGACGGCGAGTGGATCACGCGGGCCGAACCCATCATCGGCTACATCCACCGGATGCATGAAAAGATGGGCGAGAACCGCACATGGGCCAAGTTCCTCCCCAACACGGGCCGCATCGATTATCTCTCGGCGATGCACTATACGCACGCCTTCGTCGGCGCCGTCGAGCGCGCCGCGAAGATCGAGGTGCCGCCCCGCGCCGAATACGTGCGTGTCATCACATCCGAACTCAACCGGATCGCCAGCCACCTTGTCTGGTGGGGTGCCCTGCTGCTCGACCTCGGCGGCTTCACGCCGATCCTGTATTCTTTCGAGGACCGCGAACTCATCCTAGACCTGCTCGAGGGGCTTTGCGGCGCCCGGCTGACTTTCTGCTATTACCGGTTCGGCGGCCTCTGCAACGACGTCGACGCCGAGTTTATCGACGGCACGCGCGCCTTGGTGAAGCACATGCGCCCGCGGCTCGAGATGTATCGCGCGCTCGTCACAGGCAACATCATCCTCCGCAAGCGCCTCGAGGGCATCGGGCCGATCACCGCCGAGATGTGCCGCAAATACGGCGCCACCGGACCGGTCATCCGCGGTGCCGGCGTCGCCTACGACGTGCGTACGGTCGAGCCCTACTCGGTTTACCCGCAGTTCGATTTCAAGATTCCGACCTATCCCGAGGCCGACTCCATGGCGCGCTACCACGTGCGCATGGACGAAATGGAGCAGAGCCTGCGCATCATCGAGCAGGCGCTCGACCAGCTCCCCGACGGTCCGGTCATGGGCAAGGTACCGCGTGTGCTCAAGCTTCCGGTGGGCGACACGACCTACGCCGTCGAAGCCGCCCGTGGCCGCTTCATGGTACGCATCGTCAGCGACGGCAAGGACACGCCTTACCGCCTCAAACTCCGCACCCCCTGCTTCTCCAACCTCAGCCTCTTCGAGGAGGCGAGCAAAGGCATGATGCTCCCCGATGCACTCGCCATGTTGGGCAGCCTCGACCTTGTGATTCCGGACATCGACCGATGAGCGCCATTCTAGACTTTCTCCTTGGGCTGGCCTGGCCGTGGACGCGGCTGCTGCTCTTCCTCGTGGGCATCTGCGCCTTCGTCGGCCTCAACGCCGCCTACCTGGTGCTGGCCGAACGCAAAGGCGCGGCCCGTTTCCAGCGCCGCCCCGGCCCCAACGAGGCCGGCTACGCCGGCTGGATGCAGCCCTTCGCCGACGGCCTCAAGCTCCTCTCCAAGCAGGTCCTGATCCCGCCGGGCACCGACGCCCTGCTCTACTGCGTGGCGCCACTCATGGTCATGGCGCCGCCGCTGATGTGCCTCGCCGTGGTGCCGTTCGGTGAAAGCCTCGTCGCCCGCAACCTCGACTACGGGCTGCTCTTCGTCTTCTCGTTTGGTTCGATCAATGTCATGGCCCTCATGCTCGGCGGCTGGGCTTCGCGCAACAAATTCTCCGTCATCTCCTCCGCCCGCGTCGTCTCCCAGAATGTTGCCTACGAGATCCCGATGCTGCTCGTCGTGATCACGCTGCTCATGGTCGCGGGCACGCTCGACCTCAACGAGGTCATCCGGCAGCAGACGGGCGGTTTCTGGCAGTGGAACATCCTGCGTGGCATTTGGGATTTTCGCGCCGGTCACATCGGCGCCAACTTCCTCATGCCGGTTACGTTCATCATCTTCTACACCTGCATGCTGGCCGAGACCAACCGCGCGCCCTTCGATATGGCCGAGGCCGAGAGTGAACTCGTCGCTGGCGCCTTCACCGAATACGGCGGCATGGGCTTCGGCGTCTTCTTTATGGCCGAATACGCCAACATCGTCCTCGGCTGCAGCCTCGCCACCATCCTCTTCCTCGGCGGCTGGCAGAGCCCGTTCCCCCCGGTCTCCTTCCTGGCCTATTTCTCCGGTCCGCTGTGGGGCCCGATCTGGTTCCTCGCCAAGATGTATTGCCTCGTCTTCTCCGTGATCTGGGTCCGTTGGACGTTTCCCCGCACCCAGTTCTACAACCTCCTCAACCTTTCTTGGAAGATCCTCATTCCCATCTCGCTGTTCACGCTCCTGCTGACCGGCGCGCTGATGAAACTCCCGCTGGTTTGGCGCCATCTCTTCTGAACCCATGAGCATGAAAAACGCAGTTCGTGACGTCTTCGGCGGCTTCTGGAGCCTGCTGGTCGGCCTGCGCATCACACTCGGCCAGTTCTTCAAGCCGATCATCACCGTCCAGTATCCGCGCCAGACCGTGAAGATACCGGCGCGCTTCCGCGGCCACATCAAGCTCATCCTTGACCCCGAGTCCGGCCTGTCTCGCTGCACCGCCTGCAACCTTTGCGCCCGCGCCTGCCCGAGCGACTGCATCGTCGTCGAGGGCGCCAAGAAAGAGGGACAAAAAACCAAGTGGGTCACCGACTACCACCTCGATTTCACCACGTGCAGCCTCTGCGGCCTGTGCATCGAAGCCTGCCCGTTCGACGCCATCGAGTTTTCCAAGGAATATAACACCGTTGCGCGCAGCCGCGACGACTTCAACAACATGGACCTGGTCGCACGGCTCGCGCAGGAACGCGAGGTCTGGGCGCAGAACCGCCCGTCGCAACCGCCCACTCCGCCCGCCAGCGCCCCGGTCACCGCAGTTGTTGCGGCTGCCCCAGCCGCCAGCGCCGCGCCCGCCGCGCAGCCGCAACCCTTGGAGCAGAAGCTTACGCCATGACCGCCGCCGCATTCCCCTTCACCGACAACCTCGTTGCAGGGGTTTTCATCCTCGCCGTGACCACCACGGTCGCCGGCGCGCTCATCGCCGCACTCAGCACCCGCATCATCCGCGGCGTCGCCGGTCTGATGGTCTGCTGCCTCGGCCTCGCGGGCCTCTACTATTTCCTCCGGAGTCCATTCCTCGCGCTGATGGAGATCCTTATCTACGTCGGCGCCGTCTGTGTGACCATTATTTTCGGCGTCATGCTGTCCGAGCCCGACGAGCCGGCCAAGACGGAGAAACCTGTTCACGCGATCCTCTGGGGCGGTGCTTCGCTGCTGGTGAGCCTGATGATTTTCTGGGGCGTGTCGCGGCTGAGTCTGCACGGCGCCTGGACGGCACCGGCAGCCCGCGTGACCGACGGTTCAATCAAGGCCATCGGCGTCTCCCTTCTCACCTCCTACAGCATGGCCTTTGAACTCATCTCGCTCGTGCTCTTGGTGGCGATCCTCGGGGCACTTGTCATTGCCCGCATGGGAAGGACTAAAGCATGAATCTCTCGCACCTCCACGAACAGCCCGGGATTTACCTGGTGGTGGCAGCCTTTCTGCTCGCCGCCGGCATCTACGGCCTGATCCGGCGGCGGACGCTCATCGGTATGCTGATCGCCGGCGAGTTGATCTTCGCGGCCGCCTCGCTGAACATCATGACCCTGAACCGTTTCATGGCGCCCGATCCGGTCGTGGGACAGGTTTTTGTGCTCTTCATCATGGGGCTCGCGGCCGCTGAGGTGGCCATCGCCCTAAGCATCATCATCGCGGTCTACCGCAACTACCGTTCAATTTATTCCAAAGACCTTTCGGAGATGAAGGGCTGATTTATGGACGCGCCGCAAGACATCCGCCTGCTTCTTTCCGTGCTCATCCCGCTCGTGGGGGCGGGCCTGGTCATGGCGACCGGCCGGAAGCCCAACCTGCGCGAGGCTTGCTCTCTCGCCGCGGCAGTCGGGCTGTTCGGCACCGTCGCCGCGCTGATCCCCGCCGTGCTCGCCGGCGAGATTCCGCGCTTCACGCTTTTCGAACTGCTGCCAGGCCTGAGCTTCACGCTGCGCGCCGATGCACTCTCGATGATCTTTGCGGTGGTGGCCTCGTTTCTCTGGGTCCTCACGGTTTTCTATTCGGCGGGTTACATGCGCAGCCTTGAGGAACACGCGCAGACGCGGTTCAACACCTGTTTCGCCCTCGCGCTCTTCGGCGCGATTGGCTGCGCCTTTTCCGACAATTTGCTGACGCTCTATCTGTTCTACGAGATCGTGAGCATCGGCACCTACCCACTCGTCGCCCACCACCAGGACAAGGAAGGCTACGAGGGCGGTCGGAAATACCTCACCTACCTGACCACCGCCGCGAAGGGGCTCATCCTCCCGGCGATGGTGCTGATCTACGTCCTCTCCGGCACGCTTGATTTTGCGACCAACATGCATACCGGCATCCTGCCCGCCGGCGTGCACAACGGAGTAATCGTTGCCCTCTACATCTGCTGCATCCTCGGTTTTGCCAAGAATGGCGTGATGCCGCTGCACAACTGGTTGCCCAGCGCCATGGTCGCACCGACCCCGGTCAGCGCGCTGCTCCATGCGGTTGCCGTCGTTAAGGTCGGCGTGTTCTCCACGGTCCGGGTAATGCTCCACGTTTTTGGTGTGGACCTGATGGCCAGCCATAACCTCGGTCTGCCCACGGCCTGGTTTGTTTCCATCACGATCTTGGTCGGCTCCATCGTCGCGCTGAGCAAGGACAACCTGAAGGCGCGGCTCGCCTATTCCACCGTCAGCCAGCTCTCCTACATCATCCTCGGCGTCGCGTTGCTCACCCCGACGGGCATTGAGGGTGGGCTTTTTCACATTGCCGCCCACGCCTTCTCCAAGATCACACTGTTCTTTTGCGCCGGCGCAATTTACGTGGTCACGCACAAGAAGAATATCTCGGAACTTGGCGGACTCGGCCGGCAGATGCCGTGGACCTTCGCGGCCTTCGCGATCGCCGCGCTGAGCATGATCGGTGCACCGCCGGTCGCCGGGTTCACCTCAAAACTCTTTTTGCTCGTCGGTGCACTCGACGCCGGTTCGATCACCATTCTCGCGGTGCTGATTGGCAGTTCCCTGCTCAACGCCGCCTATTTTGCCCCGGTCGTCTACCATGCGTTCTACGGCAAACCCTCGCCTGCTGCCGCCGATCACGGCCATGCCTCCCCCGCAGGACACGAGGCGCCGCATACTGGCGAAGCACCGCTGACCATGTTGATTCCGCTGTGTCTGACCGCCGTGATCTCTGTGGTTTTGGGCGTATACCCCGGCTTGATCATGGGCTTTGTGGAAGGAGTGCTGAAATGAAACTCCTCGTCATGATTGAAACCCTCCGCCGCAACCTGAAGACGGTTGTGCTCGGCTGCTACGTGGTGCTGACCCTGGTGGTCGTGGCCGATGTCATCCGGATTCTTTTCGCCCACGGTCACGAAGTGCCGGCCGGCGAACCGGTGGGCGCAGCGGAACACGCCCCCGGTTTATGGATGTCCCTCTACCACATCGCGGAAAGCTGGCCGGGCTTCTGGGCTGGATTCGGCCTGCTCGGCTGCCTGGTGCTCGTGCTAGTTTCGAAGTCCTACGGACACGCCGGGGTGACCAAACCGGAGGATTATTACGATGAATGACCTCTGGATTCATCCCTCGCTGATTCTGCTCGGCGGCGCCTTCCTGCTGCCACTGATCCCCAAGGCGTTCAAGCGGTCCTATTTATTGGCCGTGCCCCTGCTGGTGTTCGCCGACGTGCTGCAAATGCTCGCGTCACCCAACGCCGTTCACGGCGTGGTCCGGTTTCTCAACTGGACGCTCACTTTTGGCCGGGTGGATTCATTGAGCCTCGTTTTCGCGGTCATCATGAGCGGCATGTGTTTCATCGGCACGCTCTACGGCCAGCACGTGGAGGAGGACGCCCAACACATCGCCTCATGGGCTTATGTCTCCGGGTCACTCGGGGCGATTTTCGCCGGCGACCTGCTGACCCTGTTCCTGTTCTGGGAGGTCATGGCGTTTTCTTCGGTGTTCCTCATTTGGTTTCGCCGGACCCCCGAGTCGATCCGCGCCGGTTTCCGCTATCTGCTGGTGCACGTTGCCGGCGGTCTCTTGCTGCTCACGGGCATCATTCTCTGGATCCACCAAAAGGGCACGAATCATATCTCCTTTGAGTCCTTCGGCGCGGAAGCCTACTCCGCGCCCGGCCTGTTCATCCTGGCCGGCATCATCCTCAACGCTGCCGTGCCACCCCTGCACGCCTGGCTGCCCGACGCCTACCCGGCCGGCACGTTCAACGGCTCTGTTTTCCTCAGTGCTTTCACCACGAAGACCGCCGTCTACGCCCTCTGCCGCGGTTTTGCGGGCATGGAACTGCTCGTCTGGTTGGGCACGATCATGGCGCTCTACGGCGTCATCTACGCGATCATCGAAAATGACATTCGCCGGCTCTTTGCCTACCACATCATCAGTCAGGTCGGCTATATGGTGGCTGGAGCCGGCATCGGCACCGCGCTGGCCATCAACGGTGTCTGCGCCCACGCCTTTGCCCACATTCTTTACAAAGGACTTCTTTTCATGGGTGGCGGGGCGGTGCTGCATATGACCGGTGAGACGCGGATGTCCGAGCTCGGTGGTCTCTACAAGAAGATGCCATGGACCTTCCTGCTCACCCTCATCGGCGGCTTGTCGATCTCCGCGTTTCCGCTCTTCAGCGGTTTTGTCAGCAAGTCGATGATCGTGTCGGCGGCATTCGCGGAAAATTGGACCCCCGCCGGCTTCCTGCTGACCCTCGCGGCGATCGGCACCTTCTACTGCAACGGCCTCAAGGTTCCGTATTTCGTTTGGTTCGGAAAAGACAACTGCCGGCCCGAAGTGCGCGCCCTCGCCAAGGACCCACCGTGGAACATGCTCGCGGCCATGGGCCTGGCTGCCACCCTCTGCATCTTCCTCGGCTGCTACACACCCGCGCTCTACCGCCTGCTCCCGGACCAGATTTCGGCTTCCGCTTACCATCCCTATAGCGCCGGCCACATCTCCGAGAGCCTGCAGGTGCTGCTCTTCACCGCGCTCGGATTCTTCCTGTTGGTCAAGCTCCGCAAGATCCAGCCGCACCGCGGCACCAATGTCGACCTCGACTGGTTTTACCGCAAAGTCGGGACCCTCTTCCTCTGGCTGGCCAGGAAACCCGTCCAGACTTTGGACAACGCCGTCGGCGAGACTTACCTTGCGGCAGGTCTGCTGCCGTTGATGAAGATTTCACGTTTCTCCGGGATCTTCGACAACCGCGTCATTGATGCCACGGTTGACGGCATCGCGACCACGGTCCGCAACCTCGGCGGCCGCTTGCGCGGCGCCCAGCGCGGCGCGGTGCAGGAAAATCTTACCGTGGTATTCGCGGTCACCGCAGTCCTTATCTTCATCTCCCTGTTTGTCTTCAACGGCTTCGCGCGATGACACTTTCCAGCCTAACCGAGGGAATCCCAGTTCTGAGTGTGCTGATCTTCAGCCCGCTGCTAGCCGCCGCCACCGCCGTGCTGATCCCCAATGATCGCCTCCTGCGCTGGTGGTCGCTGGTCAGCACCACCGCCATCGCGGTCTTCTCGCTGGCACTTTACTGCCGTTTCGACCCGGCCACCGCCCGCTTCCAGTTTGCCGAGCACGCCGCTTGGGTTCCGTGGCTTAAGATCGACTACAGCCTCGGGGTTGACGGCATCAGCGTGCTGTTGGTGCTGCTCACGACCCTGATCATGCCCCTGTGCGTGCTGGCCTCGTGGCGCTACATCAAGGCCCGCGTGAAAGAGTTCATGATCTGCATGCTGGTCATGGAGGCCGCCATGGTTGGAGTCTTCTGCGCCCTCGATGCCGTCCTTTTCTTTGTGTTCTGGGAGGCCATGCTCATTCCGATGGCACTGATGATCGGTGTCTGGGGCGGCCCCCGCCGGATCTACGCCTCCATCAAGTTCTTCATCTACACCATGGCCGGCTCGGTGCTGCTGCTGGTCGCTTTGATCGCACTGCGGCTGCAGACAGGGAGTTTCAGCATCCCCGGCATGATGGGCCAACCCTATGCGGAAAGCTTCCAAATCTGGGTCTGTGCCGCCTTCATCCTCTCCTTCGCCATCAAGGTGCCGATGTTCCCGTTCCACACGTGGTTGCCCGCCGCCCATGTGGAGGCTCCCACCGCCGGTAGCGTCATCCTCGCCAGTGTCCTCCTGAAAATGGGCACCTACGGTTTTCTGCGGTTCTGCCTGCCCATCACGCCGCTCGCGACCCACGCGTTCGCGCCTTACTTGTTATGGTTCTCCGTCGTCGCCATCCTTTATGGCGGTTTCACCGCCCTGGCCCAGAGCGACATGAAGAAACTCGTGGCCTATTCGAGCGTCGGCCACATGGGTTTTGCCACTCTCGGCATCTTTGTCCTCAACACCAACGGCCTTGAGGGTGCGATCATGGTGATGATCAACCACGGCGTGACCACCGGGGCGTTGTTCATCTGTGTCGGCATCATTTACGAACGCCTGCATACCCGTGACCTCGGCGAGGCGGCCGGCATCGGCAAATCCATGCCCGTTTTCATGGGTTTCCTCGGCATGTTCTGCCTGTCCTCGCTGGCTTTCCCCGGCACCAACAGTTTCATCGGCGAGTTCCTCGTGCTCGCGGGCGGCTTCGCCCATGCCAAACTGCTGGTGGTGTGCGCGGTGCCCGGCGTGGTTCTTGCCGCGGCCTATATGCTGCGCCTGCTGCAACGTGTGGCCTGGGGCGGGGAAAACAATCCCGTGCACACCGGTCTCAAGGATCTGGAATGGCGCGAAATCCTCACCCTAGCACCGCTCCTGTTTTTCGTCCTCTGGATCGGACTCCATCCGCAACCGCTCATCCGCATCATGCACGTGTCCGTGCTCCATCTCATTGATCAGGTGAACCTCGCGCTCCCGCAGGCCGCCGCCCTGCTCCCGTAATCAGATGAACGCTTTCATCATGCCCTTTCTCCCCGAGTTGATCCTGCTACTGGGCGGACTCGTCATTTTTGTGATCACCCTCGGAGATTCATTGGAAAAGCGCGCCCGGACGGCGGCCATCACCATAGCGCTGGCGCTGCTGGCCGCCTCGGTACTCTGCTTCGGGCAGGAGGCGGTCCTGTTTGACGGAGCCTATCGCATCGACGCTTTTTCCCAACTTCTGAAACTGATCATTTCCGCAGGCTTCCTGGCCATCGTCATCCTCGGTGGCAATCTGCCCGATATCCGCCCGGCGATCAAGCCGGAGTATCACCTGTTCCTGACCCTGAGCATGACGGGGTTGGTGATGCTCGTGAGTTGCGTGGACATCATCACGCTGGTCATCGCATTGGAGCTGTCGGCCTTCCCGCTTTATTTCCTTGTGGCGATGCGACGCGAGCGCGAAGGGCAGCGCATCCAGATGGAGTCCGCCATCAAATACATCATGTTCGGCATCGCGGCCAACGGGGTGATGCTTTTCGGCTTCAGCTACCTCTACGGTCTGACCGGCACGACTTCGCTGCCGGAGATGATGGTCAAACTCCAGCCGGTCATGCACACACCCATAGCCATCGTGGGGCTGACCCTCGCGTTTTGCGGGATTTTCTACAAACTGGCGATCTTCCCCTTCCACTTCTGGACACCCGACGTCTATCAGGGCTCGTCCAATGAGACCGCTTCGCTGATCGCCTCCCTACCCAAGGTCGGCGGAGTCGCAGTGTTGGTCCGCCTCGCTTCCCTCGCCTCGCCCGACAACACCCTGATCCCGATCCTGCTCAGCGCCCTAGCCATCGTGTCGATGTTTTATGGCAACCTGATTGCTCTGGCGCAGAAGGATCTCAAGCGGCTGCTTGGGTTCTCGGGCATCGCCCACGCCGGGTATGCCCTCGTTGGTTTTGTCGCCTTTAATCAAGCCGGCTTTGCCTCTGCACTCTATTACATCACCGGTTACATGGTGATGGTCATTGCCTGTTTTGTGGTCATCTGCCGGGTCTCCCGCGACGGAAGCAACGTCGCTATCAGCGAACTCGCCGGTTTGCACCGCCGCTCGCCCTTGCTCGCCCTCACCCTGATCGTCGGTTTGTTTGCCCTCGCCGGCCTGCCTCCCTTTGTCGGATTCATGGGCAAACTCGGCCTGCTGACCACCGCCCTTGCCAGAGGGCACCTCGCCCTGGTCATCATCGCCGTGCTCAACGCGGCCATCGCGATCTACTACTATCTCCGCGTCATTCGTGAAGCCGTCTTCGGTGACGATGGCGGCGACCAGACTCCGATCGTTCTCGACCGCTCCACCCAAGCCCTCTGTGTGCTGCTGATTGTCGCGATCATCGTGCTGGGCGTTGCCCCCTCTCCCATTATCAACGCCATTTCAGGTTCGTTGGCCGGCCTAAATCTTCCGCTGCCACCGGCGGCAGTCTATTGAAGCTGCATCCCTTCGCGCTGGCGCTGAGTGAATGGATCCAGGATGTCCCTGGACCGGACGTGTTCATGGGGTAGACAACATTACGGTCTGTCATCGTCATTCCTGCACTGTGTACACTAGGGATCGCCCGTGGGCAGCGGTTCGATCGGGCGATGGCGACTCATAGCGATACTCATTACCGGGCCGCTCTACTCCTTCTGTGCGGACTTTCTGAAAAAAGTGGTTACCATCCCAGCCAACTAAGGAGCCCCCTATGTCCAAGTTGACCGAATCCGAAATCGCCCGTCTGCACCCTGAAACCCTCGCCCTCAGCCTTGGGTTTGATCCGTTTCTCAGCGAGGGCGCCGTGAAGCCGCCCGTGTTCCTCACCTCGACGTTCGCCTTCCACACGGCTGCCGACGGCAAGCAGTTCTTTGCCTGGGCCCACGGCGAAGGTCCGCCCCGGGCCAAGCACGACATGGGCCTCATCTACTCGCGCCTCAACAACCCCAACCTCGAGATCTTCGAGGAGCGCGTTGCCATGTGGGAGGGCATGAAGGATGCCTACAGCTTCTCCAGCGGCATGGCTGCCATCGCCACCACACTGCTCGCCACGCACCGACCCGGCGACGAGATGATCGTCTGCGCCCCCGTCTACGGCGGCACCGACGCGTTCATCCACCATTTCCTCGCGCGGTTTGGCATCTCGGCGCACTTTGTGCGCGCGGGCACCGACGCTCCGGCCCAAGCGGAACGCTACATCACCCCGCTGACCCGCTCCATCTTCATCGAGAGCCCCGCCAACCCCAACAACCGGTTGACCGACATCGGCGCGATGAAAGCGCTGGCTCTGCGCCACGCACCCGCGCCCTCCGGCGGTGGCACCAGTCGCATTCTCCTGATGGTGGACAACACCATGGCCGGCCCGGTTTTCGCGCACCCTGCCCGAGCCGGAGCGGACATCGTGCTGTATTCCGCCACAAAGTTTCTCGGCGGTCATTCGGATGTGGTCGGCGGGGTAGCTCTTGCCAACGACCCCGCGCTCCTCACGGCGATCGCGCAGCACCGCGCCATGCTCGGCGGCATGCCCAACCCCTACACGGCATGGCTGCTGACCCGCTCGCTTGAGACGCTCAAGATCCGCGCCGAGCAGCAGCAGACCAACGCCGGACAGGTGGCCGCGTTCCTCGCCACGCACCCCAAGGTCCGCAAGGTCTGCTACCTCGGCCTCCTGCGCCCGGATGATCCGGAGTATGCCATCTACCAGAAACAACAGAGCGGGCCCGGGTCACTGGTGTCGTTCTACATCCGAGGCGGGGAAAAGGAGGCCTTCGCCTTCCTGGACCATTTGAAAATCTTTCACCTCGCCGTGTCACTCGGCTCCACCGAGTCACTCGCACAGCACCCGGCGACGATGACGCACTCCGGACTCACGCCCGAGGACAGGCAACTCGGGGAGATCAGCGACGACCTTGTGCGGCTCTCCATCGGCATCGAGCATGCCGACGACCTCATCTGGGATCTGGGACAGGCGCTGGCGCAGGTTTGAGCGACAAGCGGCAGGACACAGCGGGGAGTCAGCTAGTGATCTGCCAGCTTTGGAGCATGCGTTGGTAATTCGCCCGCTCGAACGCGGCAGGGTCCGGGCAACGGCTGTGGTTCATGGCCCCGCGAAATTCCTCGATGCTCTCGTAGCCGTGGTCGGACATCCACTGTTGCAGGCCCTCGAGCAGCTTGGTCGCCATGCGCGGTCCGTGTTGCAACAAGACGGAAACCAGCTGCACGGAATGCGCCCCGGCCAGAATCGCCTTCACCAGATCCTCGGAACTGTGCACCCCGCCGGTGGCGGCCAGAGATACGCGCAGATGTGGTGAGATGATGGCCAGCCAGCGCAGCCGCAGGAGCAGCTCGCTGGGCTCGGAGAGCTTGAGCTTGGGCTCGACCTCCAGCTTCTCGATGTCGATATCCGGTTGGTAGAGGCGGTTGAACAACACCAGTCCGCAGGCTCCGGCTTCCTGCAGGAGGAGGGCAAATTTAGCCGGCGCAGAGTGAAAGGCCGAGATCTTCACCGCCACCGGGATGCGCACACTCGTGGTGACACTGCGCACGGTCTCGAGCATATCCGCCTCGGCCTCGTCACCCGATACATCCGGATTGGTCACAAGCTGGTAGAGGTTCAACTCAATGGCGTCCGCACCGGCACCCTCCAATTTGACGGCATAATCGGTCCATCCGCCGGGCCGGCACCCGTTGAGCGAGGCGATGACGGGGATCTTCAGCTGGCCTTTGAGTTGCTCGAGTTGCCGCAGGTAGAGCTCCGGTGCCAGCTGGTATTCATCGTAGGAGGGAAAAAACGAGGTGGCCTCGGCATAGCTTTCGGCCGGCGTCTCCAAGTGGTAGGTCAGCGCACGCTGCTCGGCGTCGATCTGCTCCTCGAATAGCGAGCGCATGACGATGGCGGCGACGCCCGCGTCCTGCAGCTTGCTGGCGGCGCTGACGTCGTCGGCGAACGGTGAGGCCCCCACAACGAGAGGGTTGCGGAGCTTTAAGCCCAGATAGTCGGTGGTGAGGTTCATGACTTGGCGAGAGCCGGGGGGGGGGTTGAGGGTTTGCCGCTGGCGCCGGTCGGTGAGGCGAGGTGCTGATAAAGCGCGTAGCGCTGGTGCACCTGCACTTGGGCTTGGGCAGCCAGCTCGCTGGCCCGGGTGGGATTGATGTTCTTGAGGATGCCGAAACGCGTCTCGCCGTCCATGAACTTGGCGAGGTTTGTCTTGGGCGCGGGAGAATCGAGCCGTAACCCCACGCCGCCGTCCGCGACCAGGCGCGGATCATAGCGGAAGAGCGGCCAGTAGCCGGTATCCACTGCAAGCTTTTGCTGCTCGAGGCCGAGGTGCAGTGAGAACCCGTGCGCAATGCAATGCGAGTAGGCGATGACAAGTGCCGGGCCCGGATAGGCCTCGGCCTCGCGCAGGGCGGTCACAGTCTGTCCATCCTTGGCGCCGAACGCCACCCGCGCCACGTAGACGTGACCATATTGCATCGCCATGAGCGCGAGGTCCTTCTTGGTCATGCCCTTGCCGCCGGAGGCGAATTTCGCGACCGCACCGAGCGGGGTGGCCTTGGAGGACTGCCCGCCAGTATTGGAATAGACCTCCGTATCAAGCACCAGGATCTTGACGTTGGCCCCGGTGGCCAACACGTGGTCGAGGCCGCCGTAGCCGATATCATAAGCCCAGCCGTCTCCGCCCACAATCCAGACGGATTTTTTCACCAGATCATCAGTCAGCGCCAGCAGTCGCGTGGTGTCAGCACCACTGCTGCCACGGAGGGTCTCGCGCAATGCCACCACCCGGGCGCGCTGGGCCGCGATGCCGGCCTCCGTGGATTGATCCGCGGCGAGCAGTTCCTGCACCAGTTGGTCGCCGATGCGCGAGGCGAGCCGCGTGACCATTTCACGGGCGGTGCGGTTGCGCTGCTCAACCGCCAGATGGATGCCAAGCCCGAACTCGGCGTTGTCCTCGAACAGTGAGTTGGCCCAGGTGGGGCCACGACCGTTGCTGTCAGTGCAGTAAGGCGTGGTCGGGAGATTGCCACCGTAGATGGAGGAACAGCCGGTGGCGTTGGCGATCAGCAGGCGGTCGCCCACCAGCTGCGTGAGCAGTTTTAAGTAGGGCGTCTCGCCGCAACCCAGACAGGCGCCGGAAAATTCGAACAGCGGGGCCATGAACTGCGTGCCCTTCACGGTCGAGGTATCGAGCTTGGTCCGGTCGGGATCCGGCAGCGTCAGGAAGAAGTCCCAGTTCGCACGATCTGTGACGAGCCGGGGCGGCTGCGCCACCATGTCGATCGCCTTGTGGCGCGGGTTGGTCTTGTCCTTCGCCGGGCAGACCTGCACGCAGAGTGTACAACCCGTGCAGTCCTCGGGAGCCACTTGCAGGGTGTAACTCTGTCCGGGAAAATCGTTGGAGCGGAAAGGTGCGGAGAGAAATTCCACGGGGGCGGTTTTGAGTTCCGCCGGATCGCAGAACTTGGCCCGGATGGCGGCGTGCGGGCACACCAGCACGCATTTGTTGCACTGGATGCAGATGGCCGGATCCCAAGCGGGGACTTCCAGTGCAATATTGCGCTTTTCGTAGCGGGTGGTGCCGGTCGGCCAGCGACCGTCCATGGGAATGGCGCTGACCGGCATGAGGTCGCCTTCATCGGCCAGGAGGCGCGCGGTGACCTTCTGCACAAAATCGGGGGCGTGACTGAAGATTGGCGGGATGGTGGCGACGGCATCGGCTGACACCTCCTTCGGTATGGTCACTTCACGCAATCCGGCCAACGCAGCGTCCACTGCGGCGTAGTTCATTTTGACGATCTGTTCGCCCTTCCGGCCGTAGGTCTTCTCGATGGCATACTTGATCTGCTTGATGGCTTCATCCTGCGGCAGCACCCCGGAGAGAGCAAAAAAACAGGTTTGCAGCACTGTGTTCGTGCGGCGGCCCATGCCGCTCGCATGCGCCACCTGCGTGGCGTCGATCACGAAAAGCCGGAGCCCGCGGGCGATGATCTTCTGCTGCCAGTCCAGCGGGAGCTTTTTCCAGGTTTCCTCCGGGCTGTAGGGCGAATTGAGCAACACAATGGCCTTGCGTGCCGCGTAGCGCAGCACGTCGGCGCGGCCGACGAAACTGAACTGGCTGCAGGCCACAAAATCGGCGGCACTGATGAGGTAGGGCGCCCGGATCGGCCGCGGACCGAAACGCAGATGCGAAACCGTCATCGAACCCGACTTTTTCGAGTCATAGACGAAATAGCCCTGCGCGTAGTTGTCGGTCTGTTCGCCGATGATCTTGATCGAGTTCTTGTTCGCACCGACGGTGCCATCCGCACCCAGCCCGACAAACACGCAGCGGCGCACGTCCCGTGCCTCGATGTCCAACTCGGAGTCGTAGGTCAGTGAGGTGCCAGTGACATCGTCGATGATGCCCACGGTGAAATGATTCCTCGGCTCCCCAGGCGTGAGGTGCGCAAAGACGCCTTGCACCATGCCCGGGGTGAATTCCTTGCTGCCAAGCCCGTAGCGGCCGCCCACGACGCGCGGTGACCCGGCCAAGGCCGAACGGCCCTCCGCCAGTGCACCCAGCACATTCAGATACAGCGGTTCGCCGATCGAGCCCGGTTCCTTGGTGCGATCCAGCACCGCGATCGCCTTGACGCTCCGAGGTAGTGCTGCGAAGAACGACTTCAAATGGAAGGGCAGGAACAGGCGGACGGCGATCAGACCGACCTTTTCGCCGCGGGCGACCATCCAGTCCACGGTTTCGCCAATGGTCTCGACCGAACTGCCCATGGCAATAATCACGCGCTCGGCCTCGGGATGACCGCGGTAGTCAAACAGGTGGTAGGAACGACCGGTGACCTTCGCAAAGCGGTCCATCACGTCTTGGACCACCCCGGGCAGGTCGTCGTAAAAGCGGTTTACCGACTCGCGACCCTGGAAGTAGACATCGGGATTTTGCGCCGTGCCGAAGATCGCGGGCCGGTCGGGCGTCATCGCCCGGGCACGAAACGCAGCGAGGTCGGCCTCGTTGATCACCTGGCGTAGATCGTTGTCGGACAGCGAGGTGATCTTGGCGACCTCATGCGAGGTCCGGAAGCCATCGAAAAAGTGGATGAAGGGGATGCGGGATTGGTAACTGGCCGCGTGGGCGACGAGGGCAAGGTCGTGGGCCTCCTGGGTGGAGTTGCTGCACAACAGCGCGCAGCCCGTCGCCCGGCATGCCATCACGTCCGAATGGTCCCCAAAGATCGAGAGCCCCTGCGCCGCCAGGGCGCGGGCGCTCACATGCAAGGTCAGGGGGAGCAGTTCGCCGGCAATCTTGTAAAGATTGGGAATCATCAGCAGCAGGCCCTGCGAGGCGGTAAAAGTGGTCGTCAGGGCGCCGCCCAGCAGCCCACCGTGCACGGCGCCGGCGGCGCCGCCTTCAGACTGCATCTCGACCACGCGTGGCACTTCGCCCCAAAGGTTCTTGCGTCCGTCAGCCGCCCATTCGTCGCAGAACTCACCCATCGGCGAGGAAGGTGTGATGGGGTATATCACCACCAGCTCATTCAGGCGGAAGGCCACAGAGGCCACAGCCTCGTTGGCATCACAGGTTGCAAAGGAGGGGGCAGGAACAGGTTGGCTAGTCATTGGGAATGGGGCTTTTTGAAAATGTCTCCAAGCCATGGCAAGTATGTCAAGAAAGGCGGTTTTCCGCTGCGCATATCTTGGCATTCGCGATGCGGTAATTGGCGGTTGGCCGGAATTTCGGCCCGCGCGCATAATTGGCTCGTTCCCGGGCGTGATTGATCGCTCCAATAGGTCGGTTGGCGCTCATCTCCCAGCTATCTCATCCTCTCTAATCATGTTTTTCGCCCTCAAGAAGATCTGCTCGTTTTTTTTGATGCCTCTGCAGTTCAGCGTCCTGCTGATGCTCCTCGGGCTGGTGCTGGCCGCGTTCACGCGCCGGGCACGACTGGGTCGCGGGCTTATCCTAGCCGGCTTGGGACTGTTGCTGATCCTGAGCAACAAGCAGGTCGGGATGGCCCTCTTGCTGCCGCTGGAAACCCGTTATCCCGCCATTCCGGAGCTCTCGGTTGGAGCGACGCTGCCCCCGGAACTCGCGAGCTGCCGCGCCATCGTGGTGCTCGGGGGTGGGCATTCCGACACGCCGGGGCTGGCCGACTCACACCGTCTCAGCACCTCGGCCCTGGCCCGGATCGCGGAGGGTGTGCGCCTCGCCCGGCTCCTGCCGGGGGTGAAGGTCCTCTGCACCGGTCCTGGCAGCGTAGACCGCTCCAGCCATGCCGCCCTGCTTGCCGGGACGGCGCGCGCCCTCGGCTTGGAGGCCGACCGGCTGCAACTGCTTGATTCCGCCCGCGACACGGAGCAGGAGGCACACACCTTGAAAGCAGCGCTCGGCAGCGAACCGTTCGCACTCGTGACCTCCGCCTGGCACATGCCGCGTGCCATCGCACTCATGCGACGGCAGGGTCTGGCCCCGCTCCCCTGCCCCGCCGATTTCGGCGCCCGGCCCAATCCGGATTTTCGCTGGAACGACTGGACCTGCGACCTCAGCGGCCTCGAACGCAGCACCAAGGCCGTTTACGAGCACCTGGGCCTGTGTTGGGCAGGGCTGCGGGGCCGCATTTGACAGTGCCGAGAATGTTTTGTTGCACCATTACGGCATCCGCGGCTAGTCAGCCATGCGCATGTTCTCGCTCAAAAAACTTTTTGGCAAAGAGGATAAGTTTTTCGACCTGCTTGAGGAGGGTGCGGCCGCCGCCAATGAAAGTGTCACCCTGTTTAGCGCCTACCTGCAGCACCTCGGCTCCGGCGCCTCACCCGAAAATCTGGACGAGTTTGTCCAGAGCCGGCGGAAGGAAAAACGTGTGCGCCACGAAATGACCGAGGCGTTAAGCCGAACCTTTGTGACGCCGCTTGAACGCGAGGACATCGAGGAACTCTCCTTTGCGCTCTACCGCATCCCCAAGTCCGTCGAAAAAATCGTGGAACGCCTCTCCATCTACCCGGGGAAAGTGCCTCATGCCGCTTTTCAGCGCCAAGCGGAATTGCTCAAGCTGGCCTCGGAAGCCGTCGTCTTCATGGTGAAGGAGCTGCGTGGTGGCACCAACATCGAGCGCATCCGCGAGGCCAATGACCGACTGCAATACGCCGAGGGCGAGGCCGACAAGGTCATGCTCGATCTGCTGAAGGAGCTCTACCATGGTCCCTGTGACGCCAAGGAACTGGTCATTCTGCAGGAGATTTACGAACTCGTGGAACGCGCGGTGGACCGCTGCCGCAACGCCGGCAACGTCGTGGTTCAGATCGTTTTCAAGCACTCCTGAACGCGCGTCACCCCCGTCGCCATGACGCTCTTCCTGCTCGTTCTGCTGGCTGCATTCGCATTCGAATACATCAATGGCTTCCACGACACGGCCAACGCCATCGCGACCGTGGTCTCCACCAAGGTCCTGACGCCCCGTCAGGCCATCGTGTGGGCAGCTTTCTGGAATCTCGTCGGCGCCCTCATGGGCACCGCGGTCGCCACGACCATTGGCAAGGGCCTGGTTGACACGTCATTCGTCAATATGACGACCGTGCTGGCTGCCTTGCTCGCCGCCATTGTGTGGAATCTCTTCACGTGGTGGCTCGGTCTGCCCTCCAGTTCGAGCCATGCACTGGTGGGCGGTCTCTGTGGCGCGGCCCTGGCTTCGGCCGACGGCAATTGGAATGTGCTCAAGTGGAACCTCATCGACGCCAAGGGCGCGCACAGCGGGCTCTGGCCCAAGATTGTGATGCCGATGTTCAGCTCGCCTTTTTTCGGCTTCCTGCTCGGGGCGGCGCTGATGTTTCTGTTGTTGGCGTTGCTCCGCAAAGTGACTCCGCGCATCGTCGGCTTGATTTTTGGCAAGGCCCAGCTCTTGAGCGCCGGCTTCATGGGTTACAGCCACGGATCGAACGACGCACAGAAAACCATGGGGATCATCACGCTCGCTCTCTTCACCGGCACCCAGGCGGGCATTTTCAAGGACCTGCCGCCCGTCATCTCCTTCCTGGAAACGCCGGAGTTTATCGTGCCCCGCTGGGTGATGGTCAGCTGCGCCCTCACCATGGCCGCCGGCACCGCCGCGGGTGGCTGGCGCATCATCCGCACCATGGGCCACAAAATGGTGAAGTTGCAGCCCATCCATGGCTTTGCGGCCGAGACCACCGCCGCGCTTATCATCCATGGGGCCTCCACGTTGGGTATCCCGCTCTCCACCACCCACGTCATTTCGACCTCCATCATGGGTGTCGGCGCATCGAAACGCCTGAGCGCTGTGAAATGGGGCCTTGTCGAACGCATCGTTTGGGCCTGGGTCCTCACCATCCCGGTCACCGGCCTGCTCGGTTTCCTCATTGAGGTATTGCTGAAATAAAGCGGGCCGGCAGGGTCTGGCCCCGCTCCCCTGCCCCGCCGACTTCGGCGCCCGGCCCAATCCGGATTTTCGCTGGAACGACTGGACCTGCGACCTCAGCGGCCTCGAACGCAGCACCAAGGCCGTTTACGAACGCATCGGCTTTCTTTGGCTCTGGCTGCGCGGCAAGGCGTGAAAGCCGGACCCAACCCAAAAACGCGCGCAATTGTGCTTGGCTCCATTCGCCCGAAACACCGATATAGGTCCGTATGGCGACCTTCCTCGAAACTTCACTCCAGCGTGACATCGATCGCATTCGCACCAAGGTGACCGAAATGGGTGCGCTCGCTGAAAGCGCGCTCCAAGACTGCGTGAAAGCAGTGGCCGCACACGACCGGGAACTTGCCTACGCCATCATCCTGCGCGACCAGTATATCGACGATAAGGAAAAGGAAATCGATCGACTCTGCCTCGAGTTTCTCGTCAGGCAACAGCCCGTGGCCGGGCCGCTGCGCTTCGCTTATAGCACGATTCGAATCAATCTCGAACTCGAGCGCGTCGGCGATTATGCTGAAAGTATCGCGCGCCGGCTGCTGAAAATACGCGAGATGCCGGCGACCTTCCCGCGCGAGCAATTTGTGGAACTGGCCCGGCATTCGACTGCCATGCTGCACGATGCCATCAAAGCCTTTGTCGAACAGGATGTCGAGTTGGCGAGAAAAACGATCGAATTGGAAGACGGCATCGACTTGCGCAGAAGCAAAATGATCAAGGACCTCGTCCACCTTTTCCGCGAAAACCAGATACCGTTCGACGCACTTGATCCTTTAACGATGATGGTGCGCCGTTTCGAGCGGGTTGCTGATCAGGCCCGCAACATCTGCACCGAAGTCCTCTACATGTGCACGGGCGAATACGTCAAACACCCGGGGTCCGAGGCGTTCCGTGTGCTGTTTGTCGACGAACACGACGCGTGCTTGACCAAGATGGCCGAATCAATCGCCAATTCGCTCGGCCAACCCAAGTTCATCTTCACCAGCGCCGGCCTGGATCCCCACCCCATGACGCCGGCAACCAACGCATTCCTTGTGCAGAAAGGCCATGACCCCTCCTACCTCGTGCCCAAGAACCTGCATCAAGTCCCCAACCTCGAGCACTATCATCTGATCATCGCGCTGTCGCCCGAGGTGAAAAAGGCTTTTCCGCGGCGCCCGCGCAAAGGCATCTACCTCGAATGGAACGTGGAGGATCCCTGTGCGATCAATGGTTCGCCTGCGCAAGTGAACGACGCCTACGAACGCGCCTACAAAACGATCAAGGAGAGCATTAATGATTTCGTGCAGGCCATTTTGAAGAGCTAAATCAATCCCAACATAGAAACCATGAACCCTTTCCCCGCCACCTATCGTCGTATTTTCCTCCCCGTCGCGATCGCCGCCGTGCTGGTCGTGCTCGCCGGCTGCAAACCCAAGTCATCCGGCACCGCAGGTACCAGCGGCCACTCACGCACCACGATACAGAACAAGGGGTCCGACACGATGGTGAACGTGGCTCAAGTCTGGGCCGAGGACTACAAGCAACTCCATCCCAACGTGGACGTCGAGGTCTCCGGCGGTGGGTCGGGCGTCGGCATTGCAGCGCTTATCAAGGGCACGATCGATATGGCCAATGCCAGCCGCGATATGAAACCGGAGGAGAAAGCGCAGGCGAAAAGGAACACCGGCAAGGAACCCAGGGAGTTTGTCGTCGGTTACGACGCCCTCGCGGTCTACGTGCACAAGGACAATCCGCTTACCGAGGTTACCCACGAGCAGCTGGCCGATATCTTCGCCGAGGGCGGCAAGGTCACCAAGTGGTCGGAAATGGGAGTCAAGATGCCCGCCGGACAGGACGAAATTGTGCGCGTCAGCCGTCAGTCAAGTTCGGGCACCTATGAATTTTTTCGCGAGCACGTCCTGAATAAGAGGGATTTCAAACTGGGATCGCGCGACATGAACGGATCGAAAGAGGTGGTCGAACTGGTGGCGTCGACGACCAGTGCGATTGGCTACAGCGGCCTGGGCTATAATGAACCGGGCAAAGTCAAGATGCTCAAGGTCTCACCGAAGACCGGCCAACCCGCCATCGAGCCCAGCGTGGCGACCGCGTTGAGCAAACAGTATCCCATCGCGCGTCCGCTGCTCGTTTACACGCTTGGCGAACCGACGGGTGAGATAAAGAACTACATTGATTGGATTTTGACGGATGCCGGACAGCAGATCGTCGAGAGAAGCGGCTATGTGCCGGTGCGAACCGGCACGGCGAAGCCCTGATCGCGCCGCCACTCGGCAGATCCACCGCAGCCCGGAATCTGAAACGCACTAATGACCGAACCGACAAGCGCCACCACAACTCCACCACTATTTGCAGTGCGGGCCGCCAAACGCGCCCTGTGGGCGGTGGGGGGGGGAGAAAATTCTCGAGGCACTCGTTTACCTCTGCGGTTTTAGCGCGATCATTTTCGTGCTTGGTATCTTCGTCTTTGTCTTCAAGGAGGCACTGCCCGTCCTCACGAACGAGAACTTCAGCCTGTCCCAGTTCCTCTTCAGCAGCGACTGGTATCCGACGTCGGAATCCAACAAGCGCTACGGCGTTTTCGCGATGATTGCGGGCACGGTCAGTGTCACCGGGCTTGCTATGGTCATTGCCGTGCCGTTCGGGCTCGGCGCGGCCATCTACCTGTCGGAATTCTGCGGTCAGAAAACCCGCGAAACCCTCAAGATCGTGATCGAGTTCCTCGCGGCGGTCCCGAGTGTCGTGTGGGGCTTCATCGGCCTGACGGTCATGAGCAAGCTGATCGTGCAATATACCGGGGCGCCGGTCGGCGTGAATGTGCTCAATGGCGGCATCATTCTCGCGCTGATGAGTGTGCCGATCATCGTCTCGATCAGCGAGGATGCGCTCAAGGCGGTGCCCGACTCGTATCGCGAAGCGGCGATCGCACTCGGCGTCACGCGCTGGCAACTCGTCTGGCGAGTGCTCCTCCCAGCCGCGAAGCAGGGCCTGCTGGCCGCGGTTTTGCTCGGCGTCGGTCGTGGCGTTGGAGAGACGATGGCCGTGCTCATGGCGACGGGTCACGCGGTGCATATCCCGCACAGCGTCCTCGACTCGGTGCGCACGCTCACCGCGAACATCGCCGCCGAACTCGGCGAGGCGCCGGCCGGCTCCGATCACTACCGCGTGCTGTTTCTCACCGGCGTGCTCCTTTTCACCATCACCTTCGGAGTGAACCTCATTGCCGACACGATCGTGCGTGGCATCCGCCGTAAATGAACTCCGCCGCCGGCCACGTCCTATTCGTCGAGACTCCGGCGGTCCGGCGCAAGCTCCGGCAGGAGGCGCTCGCCAAGTGGGTCTTCTGCGCGATGGCCGCGGCCATGGTCGTACCCCTCCTGCTCATCGTCGGCTACCTCGTGGTACGGGCGGCACCGTCGCTCAACCTTGAGTTCCTGCTGGAGGTGCCGAAGCGCGGCATGACCGAGGGCGGTATCTGGCCGGCACTCATCGGCACGATCTACCTAGTCTTCATCTCCCTCGCGGTGTCCGCCCCCATCGGCATCCTTGCCGCCATCTACCTGAATGAATACGCGCGCGACAACTGGTTCAATCGCGTGATCAATCTCGCCGTAATCAACCTCGCCGGCGTGCCGAGCATCGTGCATGCACTGTTTGGGCTCGGTGCGTTTGTCTATGCCGCGAAGTTCGGCTACTCGATTATCTCCGCTTCGCTGACCCTCGCCATCATGACCCTGCCGGTGATCATCGCGAGCACGCGCGAGGCGCTCGCCAGCGTGCCGCAGAGTTTCCGTGAAGCGTGCTGGAATGTGGGTGCCACCCGTTGGCAGACCATCAAGTCCGTCGTCCTGCCAAACTCAATCAGCGGCATCCTCACCGGCGTCATCCTGCAGGTAAGCCGCGCGGCCGGCGAAACGGCGCCGGTGATGTTCACGGGGGTCGTCTTTTTCAAATCCATCGAGCGCGGCGATCTTTTCCCCTACTACCTCAACGAGCAGTGCATGGCCCTCTCGATGCATCTCTACACCATCTCGACGCAGGTGCCGGGCGTTAAGGAATCGATCCCCTACGCCACGGCGGTCGTGCTGCTCGCGCTGGTGGTCATGGTCAACGCGGCCGCGATCTCGCTGCGCGTCTATCTGCGCTCCCGGCAGAAATGGTAAACGTGACGGCCTCCGAAAATCACATCGAGGTCCGGGAACTACGCCTCTCCTACGGGGTGAAGGAAGTCATCCACGGGATTTCGTTCGACATCCGGCGCAATGAGATTCTCGGCGTGATCGGCCCCGCCCAGTCGGGTAAAACGTCCCTCTTGCGCTGCCTCAATCGCACCATCGATTTCACGCCCGACACGCACGTCTCCGGCACCATCACCGTCGACGGCGAGGATGTCCGGCGCGTCCGCAACGTCTATGCGCTGCGCCGCAAGATCGGCATGGTCGCCCCGCTGCCGGTCGGGCTGCCGCTCTCGATCTACGACAACGTCGCGTTCGCCCCGCGCAGCGCCGGGCTCAACCGCAAGGGCGAGCTCGACCTCATGGTCGAACAGTGCCTGCGCCAGGCCGCCCTGTGGGACGAGGTGAAAGACCGGCTCGACAGCCTTGGCACCAAACTCTCCGGCGGCCAGCAGCAGCGCCTCACCATCGCGCGCGCTCTCTCGCACCAGCCCGAGATTCTCTGCCTCGACGAATTCAGCATCGCGATCGACCCGGTCACGACGATGCGGATTGAGGACGTGCTCAAAGAGCTGCGCCGCCATATGACGATCATCCTTGTCACCAACCTCACCCAGCAGGCCCGGCGGCTCGCCGATCGCACCATGTTCCTGTGGAAGGGCGAGATCGTGGAGCTTGACACCACCAACGTCATTTTCAGCGACAAGCCCAGGGACTCACGCACCCGCGACTACGTGGAGGGTATTTTCGGATGAGCGCCGAGCCCAACTACAGCATCACCGCCCGCGATGTGAACCTGTGGTATGGCAAGTTCCAGGCGCTGCGCAACGTGACCACGAACATCAAGCACGGGCTCATAACTTCACTGATCGGCCCGTCCGGGTGCGGCAAAACCACCCTCCTCCGCTGCTTTAATCGCGTCAACGAGCGCTACGGCTACGTGACCACGACGGGGGAGATTCGCCTGCTCGGAAAAAACATCTACGACCCCGATGTCTCGCTGATCGAATTGCGCAAATCCGTCGGCATGGTCTTCCAGCGCCCCAACCCCCTGCCCCTCTCCGTCTATGAAAATGTCGTCTTCGGTTTGCGTGTGCACGCCGAAGCTGACGCGCTCCGGAAGTCTGCCTTGGACGAGGCGGTGGAAAAGGCGCTGACCGAGGTTAACCTCTGGCACGACCTGAAGGACCGGCTCGGACACAAGGCCATCACCTTGCAGCTGGAGCAGCAGCAGAAACTCTGCATCGCCCGGCTGTTGCCGCTGAAACCGGAGATTATCCTGATGGACGAACCGTGCTCAGCCCTCGACGTTGAGGGCACCGCCGCCATCGAGGAGCTGATGTTTTCACTCAAGGGGCGCTACACGATCGTCATCGTCACGCACAACATGGCCCAGGCCCGCCGCGCCAGTGACGAGTGCATCTTCATGCTGCTCGGTGAAATGATTGAGCACAGCCGCACCGAGGATCTGTTTCTGACCCCGGGCAACCCCAAGACGGCCGAATACATCGAGGGCCGCTATGGTTGATACGGGCCGGGCAGGCGGATATCCATCACGAGGTCTCGATCACGCATGTCATCTCGACCTCCATCATGAGTGTCGGCGCGTCGAAACGCGACCGTCGTAGCCCCGCCCGCTTACCGCGGCAAAGTGAAATAAAAGGTCGTGCCCCGGCCAAGCTCGCTCTCGACCCGCACGTCGCCGCCATGCGCCTGCACCACATGCTTCACGATCGCGAGCCCCAGGCCCGTCCCGCCTTGCTCACGCGAGCGGGCCTTGTCCACCCGGTAGAAACGCTCAAATACCCGTGCTTTTGCCTCAGGCGGAATACCTGGGCCATCGTCCTGCACCCCCAGTTCAACCCAGCGTTCGTCAAGCCCCCGCGCACTGACCTTCACGAGCCCGGACGGACGGCCAAACTTGACCGCATTGTCAATCAAGTTGGACAGCACTTGTCGCAACCTATCCGGATCGGCTTGCGCGAGCAGGTCGAGGGACAGCCCGTTCTCCAGTCGCATGGAGCGGGCGGCCGCTCGCGGCGCAAGATCCTCCATTGTCTCCTGCACGACGTCGTGCAGGGACAATGGCTGGAGATTGAGTGACATCCGGCCGGAGTCGAGTTTCGCCAGCAGCAGTAGGTCATCGATCAGCAGGGTGAGCCGGTCCGCATGACGGTCGATGATGGCCAGCAGCTTGTCGACGGAGGCAGGGTTCTGCTTCGCCCCGTCGATCAGCGTCTCGGTTGCGCCCCTGATGAGTGAGAGCGGGGTGCGCAGTTCGTGACTGACATTGGCCACGAACTCCTGCCGCACGCCTTCCAGTGCACGGAGCTGCGTGATCTCGTGAAATACCAAAACTATCCCGGTCGTGCCGCCGGCAGCGTTGCGCAAGGTCACGGCGTTGATCTGCACAAAACGCGGAGGCGTGGCCTCAAGGCGCAATTCGTAACCCAGCACAACCGGCTCTGCGGCGAGGCGTCCGACCAGCATGGCCACCTCGTGGTGCCGGACAACCTCGATCAAACTCCGTCCGGTCGCCGGCAATGAAAAGCCGAAGAGCTGACTGACCGCCTGATTGGCAAGAATCACATGGTGCTGGTCGTCCAGCACCAATATGCCCTCAATCATGCTGTCGAGCAGCGCCTGTTGGCGCTGGAGATGCTGCCGCAATTCGGCGAGGTGGGCTTCGCGCAGCGCATCGATCCCGCGGGTTTGTTTCGCGATGGCCTGATTCAGACAGGTGCGCGCCCGCCACCACGCCGTCAGCACAATGGCGAGGAACACAATCAGAATGGGCACAAGGACATTCATATGGGATTGGCCGGCATCCATTTCCTTTCACATCCCCCATCTCTGGGCAAACGTCGCGTCCAACCCGCTCTGCTCCCGGCAAATTGCCTGCGGCACACAGTTGCCACCCCAGTGGAACAGACGTTGACGACCGCCTTCACGTCTCATTCCTAAAGCGATAGCCGACCCCACGAATCGTCTCCAGGTAGTCGGCGGCCACCCCGATTTTTTCCCGTAGTCGGCGCATGTGCGTGTCGACCGTGCGCGTTTCGATCGCAGTATCGTAGCCCCACACGTCCTGCAACAAGCGCTCGCGCGTTTGCACCCGGCCGCGCCGTTTGGCGAGAATCAGGAGCAGCCTAAATTCCGTGGCCGTCAGTGTGACCGGTTGGTTTTCAACTTTCACAATGTGATGCGGCCCATCGATCTCCAGCCCGCCGAAACTGAGGTGGTCACCTGGCTCGTCGGCCGCCTTGCTGCGCTTGAGCAGTTTGCGGATGCGCAGCACCAGCTCGCGCAGACTGAAGGGCTTGGTGACATAGTCGTCGGCGCCGAGTTCCAGGCCGACGACCCGGTCGACCTCGGCAGCCTTGGCCGTGAGCATGAGGATGGGGATCATGGCCGTGGCGGGATCGCGGCGCAGGATTTTGCAAACCTCGAGTCCGTCTAGCTCGGGCAGCATGAGGTCGAGCACGACGAGGTCGGGCCGCTCGGCCCGCACCGTGGCGAGCGCCTTCAGGCCATCGTTGGCAAAGAGCGGGCTAAAGCCGGCCTCGCGCAGCTTGAAGCCGATCACCTCGAGCGCGTCGGGTTCGTCGTCAACGACCAGAATCTTGGGTTTCATTGGTTTTTCTGGGCGGAATGGCGGATGTCCTTCGCCTCGTAGAGATAGACGGCATCCTCGGCGATGTTGGTGGCGTGGTCGGCAATGCGCTCGAGGCATTTGGAGATGACCATGAGGTGCAGGCAGCGGGTGATGGTGGCGGGATTCTCGACCATGAAGCTGGAAAGCTCGCGGTGCAGCTGCCGGTTGAGGGCGTCCACTTCCTTGTCCCGCGGGATGACCGTGAGGGCGAGCTCGGGCTTGCCCTCGATGAAGGCCGTGAGCGCGTCGTGCAGCATCCCGTGCGCCATCTGCGCCATGCGCGGGAGGTCGATGTAGGGCTTGAGCTGCGGCTCGGCGTTGAGGTCGTGGGCGCGGCGGGCGATGGAGCAGCCCTCGTCGCCCACGCGCTCGAGGTTCTGGGAAATTTTCATCACTGCGGTGATAAAGCGCAGATCGGTGGCCAGCGGCGCCTTGGTGAGCAGGTGGATCGACAGGTCGTCCACCTCGATCTCGAATTGGTCGATGATGGTATCGTCCGCCTCCACCTTCAGCGCCAGGGCGTCGTCCCGTTCGACCAGCGCGCGCATGGCCCGGGCGACGGCGGATTCGGCATGGCTGGCCATCGCCAGAATGGTCTCTTTCAACCGGTTCATTTCTTCGCTGTAATGGGTCATGGGATTTGGGTCAGCCGAAACGACCGGAGACGTAAGCCTCGGTCTGGGAGTTGGCGGGCTTCATAAAAATGGTGCGCGTGTCGGCGTATTCAATCAATTTGCCGAGGTAAAAGAAAGCAGTCCGGTCGGAGCAGCGCGCGGCCTGCTGCATGTTGTGGGTGACAATCACGATGGTGAAGTGGCTGCGGAGTTCCTGAATCAGCTCCTCAATCTTGGCGGTGGCGACCGGGTCGAGCGCGGAGCACGGCTCGTCCATCAGGATGACTTCGGGCTCGACCGCGATGGCGCGGGCAATGCATAGCCGCTGCTGCTGGCCGCCGGACAGACCGAGGCCGCTTTCGTGGAGACGGTCCTTCACCTCGTCCCACAATGCGGCGCCGCGGAGGGATTTCTCCACGATGGCATCGAGCCGGGTTTTGTCATTTTCACCCTGGATGCGGAGCCCGTAGATGACGTTTTCGTAAATGGACTTCGGGAAGGGATTGGACTTCTGGAAAACCATGCCTACGCGCTTGCGCAGTTCAATCGAGTCGACCCCACGGCCGTGGATGTCCACACCGTTGATGCGGATCGAACCGCGGCCGATGACCGTGCCGTCTATCAGATCATTCATTCGGTTCAAGCAGCGCAGGAGCGTGGTCTTGCCGCAGCCGGAGGGCCCGATAAAGGCGGTGACACGCTTTTCCTCCAGCTTGAGGTTGATATCGTAAAGCGCCTGCTTCGGACCATAGGAAAAATCTAGGTTCTCGATCTCAATGAGTGTGCGGTTGGTGCCAAGGTCCTGCGAAGGCGGCACCTTGATGGCGAAAAGAGTGGACGTAGCCATGGAGCGTTGGGTGGTGGCGGTTACCATTTATAGATTCTGCGCATGCGGTTGCGGAACACAATCGAGGCCAGGGCGATCAAGGCCACAATGAACAGGAAGACAAAGGCGGTGCCGTATTGCACGCGTGCGGTGTATTCGTTCTGCGGGATCTTTGAGGATACGACGTAAATATGGTAGGGCAGCGCCATCACCCCCTGGAAAAAAAAGTCGCCCAGCCGGTCCACTTCCCACGGCAGTTTGTCCCGGACAACATAGGCGGCGGTGAACATGATGGGGGCGGTCTCGCCGGCTACGCGCGCAATGCCGAGAATCGACGACGTCAGGACGCCAGGCAGTGCATACGGCAGCACATTTGTGCGGATGGTCTGCCACTTGGTCGCGCCGAGGGCGAGTGAGCCCTCGCGAAAACCCTTCGGCACCGCCTTGAGGGCCTCTTCTGAGGCTGTGATGATGACGGGCAGCACCATGAACGCCAAGGTGAACCAGCCGGCCAGTAGCGACACGTTCCAATCAAGGAAGATCACGAACAGGCCGAAACCGAAAAGCCCGAATACAATGGAGGGCACACCGGCCAGATTGAGCACTGCCAGCCGGATAAAACGCACGCCGGGGCCGTCCTTGGCATACTCGTTGAGGTAGATGGCACTGGAAACCCCGAGCGTGAGGGCGATGGTCATTGAGCCCACCACGAGCAGCACCGTGCCGACGATGCACGGCCAGATGCCGCCTGCCGAATAAACGTAGCTTTCGGCCTTGAACCGCGGCACCGGGCGGTTTTCGGCCCTGGCCCTGGCCGCTTCACTGCTCTGAAAAGCGCGGAACGCCCTGTCGCCCAGCTCCATTTTTTTCCCGTTGTGCTCGAAAACGTAGAGCGATTCAGGAGCCTCGGTGAGGAAGGGCACGTTGACATAGGGAAACTCGGATTGGAAAACCGTGTGCGCGCCCTTGACGAAGATGTCGCCAAAGACGAGTAAACCGCAGAGCAGCACAAAATAAGTCGCAACGCGGAATACCGTGAAGGTCATGCGTTCAAGCTGGCGGCCGCGGGCGGACCTGGTGGCGAAGGGATGGGCGGTGGCGCTCATGGTCAGCCGATCGAGATCCGGTATTTGCGCACAATTTTCTGTGCGAGAAAATTGAGGAGGAGCGCGATCAGGAAGAGCAGGATGCCGACCATGAACAGCGCCCGGTAGTGGATGCTGCCGCGCACAACCTCGCCCATTTCCTGGGCGATGATGCCGGTCATCGTATGGACCGGCTGCACGACCGCGACGAGACCCTGCGTGAAATCAGGAATCTCGATGCGGTTGCCGGCACAGAGCAGCACGACCATCGTCTCGCCGATCACGCGACCCAGGCCGAGAAGCACCGCAGAGACGATGCCCGAGAGCGAGGCCGGGATGATGATACGCAGGATGGTCTGCAGCCGTGAGGCCCCAAGCGCCAACGAGGCCTCCAAGAAAGAGCGCGGGACGTTGTTGATGGCATCCTCCGCCAGCGTGAAGATTGTGGGCACCGCGATGAGGGCGAGCAGGCAGCCGGCCGTCAACGCGTTCAGCCGCTCGGCAAACGGGAAGCCCGGCACCCAGCGCAGCGAGTCAAACTGTGAAAGCGTGCGCAGGATTTGGCCCAGGACTGCGATGCCGAAGAAACCCAGCACGACGGACGGTATGGCGGAGATGAATTCAATGGCCGGTTTGACGAGGCGTTGTTCCCGGGCCGAGGCGATCTGGCTGATGTAGATGGCCGCACCCACTCCCAGCGGCACTGCGAGCATCAGGGCGATGGCCGACACCATCAGCGAGCCGACAAATAGCGGGACAACCCCATACCAATCCTGCCAGAAACTCGCCGTTAGCCATTGCCGGCCGAAGATGAACCCGGTGAAGGCGTGCCAGGCGGGGACCGGCTTGGTGTAATCCCACTCTTCCAGTTGGCGCAGGACGACGGGAAACCCGACCAGGTAGTCGGAATTGAGCTCCCGGAAGCGCTCCATCCGTTTTTGCAGCTCCGGTGTGGGCAGAGCCGGGGCCAGCGCCAGTGTCTCGCGCAGCGTTGTGGCAAACTGATCACTGGTCTCCTTGTAAGCCGGCAGGGTTGCGATGAGCGGGCCAAGTTCAGTCTTGAAATCGACGCGCGCCACGATGACCGCGTCAGCCTCGGCAGTCTTGCCCTCAGCCAGCAGCTGGCGGCGTTTTTCCTTCATATCCTCGATAATCTGATACTTCGTCTTGATCTCCGTCGCCACCTCGGTCAGCTCGGAAACGAGCCCCCGGAGTGGGTCGACCGCTTCACCGTAGCGACCGGCGAAAGCATCGAACCCCTCGAGTCGGGAATTCGCCTCGGCCAGGGTCAGGCCCTCGTGTCCGGTGAAGTGCTGCAGCGTGCGCAGCCGCACATCGGAAAGGTAACGCGTCAGTGCCGTATGGTCCTGCTCCTGCTGGCGGATGTAATCGACAAACTCCAGCCCGGCCTCGCGATAGACCCGGATGCTGTGCTGGTTCTGAGTGAAGAAATCAAAACCCTCGCGGAAGAGGAAAAAGGTGATCAGTGCCAGCACCACCACCGCCATTAAGGCGTTGCCGCCGAAAAACGCCTTGATGGTCTCATCCAGGGTCAGGCCGAAGAAGCGGGTGCGGGCTTTGCCAATGCGAAAGGTCGCGGGAGGCGTGGATTCAGGCGGCATGCAGCAACAATAGGCGCAGAGGTTTGGGAAGAGCTGACTCGACCGTTAAAAAATACGGAGGTCCGCCCAACCACCGTCAAGCGGACCTCTGTGACAAACAGGTGACGATTCGACCGGCTCAGCGGAGCGGCACAAAACCCACCTTCTCGACGATCTGCTGGCCGGCATCGCTCAAGGTGAACTCGATGAACCCGGCCGCCTCACCTGTGGGCTCCCCGTTCGTGTAATAGAACGTGGGACGGGCATAGGGATATGTCTTGGCATGCACCTCGGCCTTGGTCGGCGTGTGCCCGTCAACCGGCACCACCTTGATGCCGGCTGCCGTGATGTAGGCCAGCCCCACGTAGCCGATGCCGCTGGGGTTTTTGGCCACTTCGGACGCGATCTGCTCATTGCCCGCCATCTTCTGTGAAGATGGGGCGTAGTCGCGTTTCTTCATCGCGAGATCCTTCCAGTCAGAATAGGTGCCCGAGGAGGTGTTGCGGGTGTAGATCGAAATCTTGCCCGAACTACCCCCGACGGCCGACCAGTCGGCAATGTCACCGGTGAAGATCTGCTCCACCTGGCGCTTGGTCAGTGTGGTGATGGGGCTGGCCGCATTGACGATCACAGCCATGCCGTCGTAAGCCACAATATGTGGCCTCATCGTGACGCCCTTGGCGGAAGCGGCGGACATTTCCGTGGGTTTTGCCCGACGGGAGGACATACCGATCTGGGCCGTGCCGTCGGTGATGGCGGCGATGCCGGTGGTGGACCCTTCGGCGGCAATTTCGAAGGAAACGTTGGGATGGGTCGCCTTGTATTCCTCAGCCAGCATGGGCACGAGCTTGGCTCCAAGCGTGTCAGAACCCTTGATGACGAGTTTCTGCGCCGGCAGGGAGGCAGCGGCCAAAACCGCGAGAGCGAAAACAGTTAGTTTTTTCATGAGTGAGTTTTTTAAGCGTATGTATCGAGATCGATTAGAAGTTCACCTGCATCTGGGAACGGATGCCGGAAACCTTCTCCGTGGCCCCGTCGCTGGTCTCGCCGTTGACGTAACCGAGCTGCAGCTTCACGTCCTGATTCACAAAATAATAGTTGAAGCCCGCATAGTATTCCTTGAGCGCCTGGCCGGTGCGGACGGCCGGTGCGGAGCGAACCCCGTCCGAAGTCCGGATGCCACGACCGTCGGCATCCACGTCGCTGTAGCGGAAGACAGCCTCGAGCTTGTCGGTCGCCATGAAGGAAGGCTGGATCCAGTAACCGCTCGGGCCGGCGGCCTTGGCGCCGGCATCGAGAACGCCATCCACGTTGGCGTGGATGTATTCGCCCGCCAGATTGAAGCGGCCAAGGGTGGCATCGCCGTAGACCGAATATAGGCTGATATCATAGCCTTTGCCGTAGTTCGTGTTCCCGGCGCCGCCAACGTCGGGCAGCTGGCCGTAGGCCGCACCGACCATGAATTTGCGGTCGACCGCCATGACTTGGGAGTAGCCCACGTTGACCCAGTAGGCCGGCTTGTTGACCGCGTTGCTGCCGCTCGATTTGGAGCCATCAATCGCGGCGTCGAGAATGGTTTCAGTCCGCTGAGGGTTGGTGATGGCCGCGCCGTAGAAGAAACCAGTGCTCTTGCCCTTGCGGACATCCACCGGGCCGCCGTCGAGAAACACCCCCATGCGATAACTGGCGGCACCAAGCCGGCGGCCGTTGTTGGGCTCGACCATGAAACGGGTCACTGGCGAGCGCTCAATGGCCTTCAGGCTGCCGCTCGACGTGTATTCCTCGTAGCCGAGGTTGACCTTGCGCAGGCCAAAATCCAACGCGATCGGGGCTTCACCCCAAAAGCCGCTCCATTCCATGAAAGCCTTGTCGAAATTGGAGCCGGAAAAATCGTAATTGAAATTCGCCGTCCAGTTGCTGCCGATCCCGGCATTGAAACCAACATAGATCCGGCGCAGGAAAAACTGGCTCACATAGGCCGGCCCCTGATCGCTGGATAGTCCGGCATACTGCAGCTGGAGGCGGCCGCTGAGGGCGATTGAGTTCGTGCTCTTGCCGCCTGAAATGGTTGAGACGACCGCGGCGCTTGAGTCGCGCGCCAGATCAGCGCGGAGTTCCTCGCCCTCCTGGTCGTTGATGAGCCCCTTTTTCACGAGCAAGTCGATGAGCGGGCCGCTGTCCTGCGCGAAGGCGGACCCCGCAAGGAGAAAAGCGCCCGAAAGCAGCGCGAGCCATTTGTATTTTTGATTCAGGATTAACATGATGAATGCGTTCAAGGTTAGGTTTTCGTAACACACCCATCATGACCCCCGTTTGTTACAGTCGCGTGGCGACTGGGTGACAAACCGGCAAAAAGGCCGCGGCGGCGGCTCAGATCGCGGATTTTTTACGCTGCTCCACGATCGCCAGCATCAGATCGTTCTTGGAAAGGCTGCCCAGCAAGCGCCCATCCCCGTCGATGACGGGCAGACGCTGCACGTCGGTGGCAAGGAATTTTCCCAGCGCATCGCTCAGGGTCTCGTCCGCCGTCAGGCGCGGGAAATCCTCGCGGACGATGTCCTTCGCAATCACCAACCCGGCCAGTCCGGGATCGGCCAGATAGGGCTTGATGTCATGCAATGACACCGCACCGGCAAACCGGCCGGCCTCGTCGTTCACGTAGAGGTTGTTCACGCGCACCGAAATGAAGAGCCGGGCGATCTCGGCAAAGCGCGCCGAGAGTGGGACCACCGGCGGGTTCGGCTTCGTGAGATCCCCCACCCGGCCGATCTGCAGTTGGGCGCGGGGGTCCTCGGCGGCCTTGCGCTTCAGCGATTCGCTGTAGAGCGAGTGTCCCTCGATCCCGCGCGCGGTGAAAAACGCCACCACGCTGCACAACAGCAAAGGCAGGATGATATCGTAACTGAGCGTCATTTCAAAGAGCATGATGACCGCCATCACCGGGGCCCGGCTCGCCGCGGACAGGAACGCACCCATGCCCACGAGGGCGAAGGCCCCCGGGCTCGGCCCGCCGGCCCACAGCGTCTGCACCGCCGAGCCGAACAGGTAACCGGCGGAGGCACCCATGAAGAGCGTCGGCGTGAACACGCCGCCCGGCGCGCCCGAGCCCACCGTGCATGCGGTGGCGAGCCATTTGCAGCAGACGAGGCCGAGCAGCACCATCCAGACAATTTCGCCGTTTAAAATCTGTGCGATGACCGAGTAGCCATTGCCGCACACCTCGGGCACGTTGATGGCAATCAGGCCCACCAGCAGGCCGCCGAACCCCAGCCGGGCCACCAACGGCAGCCGGGTGGCGAGAAACATCGTCTCCGCCTGCCGCAGTGAACGCAGGAACCACGGGGCCAAGGTGCCGGCGATGAAACCAAGCAGCAGATAGGGCGCCATCTCCAGCGGGGAGTTCAGCGTGAAGCGCGGCACCTGGTAGAGGTGCTCCGAGCCCGTCAACACCATCGTCGTCAACGCGGCTGTACCCGAGGCGGCGACCAGCGGGCCCAGGCTCTCCATTGCAATGGTGCCGAGGATGATTTCCGCCACGAAAAACGAACCGGCGATGGGTGCATTGTAGGCCGAGGCGATGCCGGCCGCCGCGCCGCAGGCGACCAGCAGGCGTAACTCTTGGGTGGAAAACTGCCGCCACCGCCCGAGCAGCGAGGCCAGCATCGCGGCCAATTGGACCATCGGCCCTTCGCGGCCGATCGAGCCGCCCGAGCCGATGGTGAACAGCGAGGCCGTCACCTTCACCAGGCTGGTGCGCAGCGGCAACCGCCCGTCGCCGAGCACGATGGCCTCCATGTAGTCAGTCGAACTCTTGCCCTTCACAAATTGTTTGCCGAACAGCAGGATGCAGCCCGCCAGCACGCCGCCGAGTGCCGGCACCAACAGCCGGCCCCACCAAGGCAGCCGGCGCATGGATTCCACGATGCCCGAATGCGAGTTGGTCAGGAGCAGGTGAATGCCCTCCGCACTCGCGCTGAAAAGGGCGGCGCCGAGTGCGCCGAGAAATCCCGCCAGTGCCGCCCACAAGAGGGTGGCCTGCCAATCCGTGGGCTGCAGGCGCTCCGCCAGCCAGATGCGCCACCGGAGCAGCCGCAGCAAACGGTCCATCAGCAGCTTCGCGGGATCGGTGACGGCCTTCATCTCTGACCGCACCGTAAGGAAGGAGTCCGGGAAAACAAGCTCCGGCTCCACGGTTTCGACGCGGCAGGCCCTCAGTCCAGCGTGTAGGTTTCGGGTTCCTGGTCCGCCTGCGCTGTCAGTTGCACGAGGCTCTGCAATGAGGTGAAGTGCTGGCTCAGGTCGAAGTCACCGCCGAGCCCGCCGATGAGCTTGTCGAACAGGTCCTTCTTGTCGGCCTTCAGCGCCTGAATGCGCTCCTCAATCGTGCCGGACGTCACCATGCGGTAAACGAAAACGGTGTTGGTCTGCCCGATGCGGTGCACCCGGTCCACGGCCTGCGCCTCGACCGCGGGGTTCCACCAAGGGTCGAGCAAAAAGACGTAGTCCGCGGCATGGAGGGTGATGCCGGTGCCCGCAGCTTTGAGTGAAACCAGCATCGCCGCCGCGCCCGGCGCATTCTGGAACGACGCCACGGGTTTCTGCCGGTCCAGCGTCATGCCCGTGAGTTCAAAGCGGGCGAGATCGGGGAACTGCGCCACCATCGCCTCGCGCACGCGATTGAGCAGCATCACGAATTGCGAAAAAATGACAACCTTGTGACCGCTGGCGACGATTTCAGCCAGCTTCTCCATCAGCAACGTGATCTTGCCCGAGTCGGCCAGCGGGGATTTGCGCCACGGCAGCATGTCGGGGTCGCAGCAGGTCTGGCGCAGACGGGTGAGCAAGGCCAGGAAACCGAATGACTTCTCGCGCATCACCGTGCCCACGTCGTCGCCCAGTCGCTCAAGGCCTTCGGAGCAGATGCGGGCGTATTCGGCGCGCTGCACATCGGTGAGCGGGCAGAGCAGATCCATCTCAACCTTGGGCGGCAGTTCGGTGGCGACCTCCCGCTTGGCGCGGCGCAGGATGAAGGGCGCGAGTTGCGCACGCAGCCGCTCGACGGTACCAGTCCGATCAGCGTGCAGTGCGGCCTCGAATGATATGCGCGTGCCCAGCAGGCCGGGTAGCAGAAACCGGAAGATGCTCCAGAGATCCAGCTGGCGGTTCTCCAACGGCGTGCCGGTGAGCACCACGCGGTGCTGGGCGCGGATGGCAAAGCAGGTCTGCGTGATCTTGGCGTCGGGATTCTTGATGAACTGACCCTCGTCGAGCACGACGTAGCCAAACTCATGCGCCGGCAGCAATTCACGGTGTTTGCGCAGTTGCGTGTAGCTGGCCAGCCACACGACGTCGTCCGTGCGCGAGGAGAAGTCGTGTCCCGCCTTGAGCACGTCCACCTTCAGGTGCGGAAAGAACCGCGCGGTCTCCTCGCGCCATACGGGAACGACGCTCGCCGGACACACCACGAGAGCGGGCCGACCCGCCAAGGGTCGCGCGGCCAGCAGGGCGAGCACTTGCAGCGTCTTGCCCAGCCCCATCTCATCGGCGAGCAGGCTGTGACAGCCCACATCGCACAAATGCGCGAGCCATTCGACACCGCGCTTCTGGTAGGGACGCAGCACGTCGGGCAGCACCGGCGGCGCGGCGGGTGGTGCGAGCACGGCACGCCGCCACGTCTCCATCTCAGACGAGAGGGTGAGCTTCAGACGCGTGTCGTTGAAGAGGGAGAAGATCAGGTAGGGCGAAAGTGCGCCGTCGCCGTGGGTGTCGGCGATGTTGCGCTGCCACGCGTGGAACGACTCCCAGCGCTCGGGCGCGAGCGCGACAATGCCGAGGCTGGGCAGAATCACCGGCGAACCACCACGCTTGATCAGGGCATTGACCTCCGCGTCGGTCAACAGGCGCTCACCGGCGCGGAAGATCCACCGCAGGTTCAGTCCCGTGCCATCCGCCGCCCGGCTGCCGCGCACCGGGACGGCACGATCGGCCACGGCTTCAATGTCAATGATGCGGGTTCCCTTCAGGAGATTGTCCGTGCGGTCGTCGAGTTCGATGACGAAGAGCCGCCGCCATGCCGCCAAAGTAACCTTCAGAAAATTCGGGATCTCCACCAGTGACCCGAGCACGTAGGCGCCCGTCGCCTGATGGTAGTGGAAGTGAGCCTTCCGCGCATAGGCCGCCAGGCCGATCAGCTTCGTCCGCTCACCGGAACTCACATGCCCGTTGCCATCCGCATGGGCCGCCGCGCCGAGCGCGGGGTGCCGCGTCTTGCCGTCCGCCTCGACCCAGTGCGCCTGAAAAGTGAGCCCGGCGGTCTTGGTCTTGAACATGAGCACCAGCGGCCGGACCACACCGGGGACGGCGTCGGCTTTTTCAGCCAGTGTGGCCGCCGGCATCGATACAGTGCGATCGGCACCCGATCCATTACCATGGCGGGTGCCATTCAGCCCATGGCCGTTGAGTCCGGCTAAGACCGGCGGCATACCCGGAGTCTCATCTGGCAATGGTGAGATTTCATCCGCCACCAGTTCCTCGATCTCGTGCAACCCTGCCACCGCCAGCGCATGGGCGATTTCACCGTCAGTCATGGAAGAGCGCACGCTGAGGCCTTTGCCACCCCACTCGATAACGGCGTATTCATCGCGCTTGTCCACCCGGCGGTGGATAATCGCATCCTGGGCGGTCAGTTCCAGCTCCCGGACCTCACCATTGCGGTAAAGCTGCCGCCCGTTCTCGAGCTGGCTTTCACTAAAAGCTCCAGCCCAGTCATTTTCGAGCTTGTCGAACCAAAATTCGAGCGATTGGGGAGTGTAGAAGCGCTTTGGACCGTGTGACTGCATCCGCGTAAAAGGGGCGACCGTAGAAACCATGCCGTGCGGTGCAATAGTTAATTTTGTGCATTTTAGCAGCCTGCGGAATCCCCAAATACCATTGTCGCAACCGGCGGAGAGCTTGCATGTAGTGTAATACAATAATCAGCCCGACTGGCCCTGCCCATGATACCTCCCCGCATCCTTTGCGTCGGCGCCGCGACGTTCGACACCGTCTTCAAGGTGCCGGCCATCCCTTCGACCCCCACCAAGGTGCTGCCCACCGCGTGCGTCCAACTGGCCGGTGGCATGGCCGCAAGCGGAGGTGCCGCGATTGTCCGCCTGGGTGGACAGGTGGAATACTGGGCGCGGGTCGGTGACGACGATACCGGCCACCGCACGCTGGAGGATTTGGCGAAAGCCGGCCTGGGTCTCGCCAGGGTGCGTCGCGTACCCGGTGGCCGCTCGACCCTTTGCACCATCCTCGTGGACGCTGCCGGCGGGCGCATGGTCGTGCCCTATTACGATCCGGATCTCGATCCAGATCCGGGTTGGCTGCCCTTGGACGAAGTCGGTCGTTTCGACGCTCTGCTGGTGGACACCCGCTGGCCGGCCGGTGCCGCCCGCGTCCTCGCCGCCGCGCAAGCTGCCGGCCGCATTGCGGTGCTGGATGCCGACATTGCTCCCGCCGGTGTGCTGGAACAATTGGCCCCGCTCGCCAGCCATGTGATCTTTTCTGAAACCGCCCTGCACGCCTTTGCCAAACAATCCGACATTGATGCCGCCCTTCGTGCCGCCAGCGACCGTCTCCCGGGATTGGTGGGTGTCACGCTGGGGGCAAAAGGCTTTCGTTGGTTGGAAAGAGAAACGATCCGCACCGTACCCGCCCCCAAGGTCGAGGTCGTGGACACACTATCGGCCGGCGATGTCTTTCACGGTGCCTTTACCCTGGCTCTGGCCGAAGGACAGGACCTCGCATCCGCCGGCCGCTTCGCCTGCACCGCCGCCGCCCTCAAGTGCACCCGTTTCGGCGGCCGGGCCGGCGCACCGACCCGTTCCGAAGTCGAAGCCATGCTGGGTGACTGACGGGTCTAAGCCCGTTTTATACCCTCCGGTGGATTGATTTGCCCGAATCGTCACCAGAACGACACCGGTTCGACACGATCTGCAGGCTAAATGGAAGTGCCGTCAGGCTCCTCCACACCTGTGAATATCGCCATCGTCACCGAAACCTTCCCTCCCGAAATCAACGGCGTGGCCATGACCTTCGGCCTCATTGCCAGCGAACTCGGCCGGCGGGGTCATCGGGTGACCGTGTACCGTCCCCACCGCCGCGATCTGCCCGCAACCAGCCTGGTGACCGGGATCACTGAGGTCGCCTTGCCCGGCATGCCCATCCCGGGTTACCCGCTGCTTCGCCTTGGGCTGCCCGCGTGCAGCCGGCTCATGGGCGAATGGCGCCGTGAACGTCCCGACCTCGTGCATGTGGTCACCGAGGGACCGCTGGGAGCCTCTGCGATCACGGCGGCCCGCCGGCTCGGGCTGCCGGTCACCTCGAGCTTCCACACCAATTTTCACGCCTACACCGGCAACTACGGTTTCGCCCCGCTCCGCCGGGTGGTGCTGGCGTGGCTGCGCCGCATTCACAATCGCACCCTGCGCACCTTCGCCCCGACCCAGGAACTCTGCGACGAACTCGCCGCACAGGGATTTTGCAACCTTGCCGTGCTTTCGCGCGGGGTGGACCTCTTGCAATTCGATCCCCGGCGCCGTTCCCCGGCACTGCGACAGGCTTGGGCGGTGGGTCCCGCCGATCCGGTGGTGTTGCACGTTGGCCGTCTCGCGGCGGAAAAAAATTACCCGCTGCTCTTCCAGGCCTTCGACGCCATGCACGCCGCCAACTCCCGCTGCCGCTTCGTGATCGTGGGCGACGGCCCGCTGCGCGCCCAACTCCAACGCAGGCACCCGCATTGCCACTTCACCGGCTTTATCCGACGCGACGCGCTGGCCCGTCACTACGCCTCGGCCGACATCTACATTCACGCCAGTTTGACCGAGACCTTCGGCAATGTGCTCACCGAGGCGATGGCCAGCGGCCTGGCAGTGGCGGGGTTCGACTATGCAGCATCGCGGCAATTCATCAATGACGGTGTAAATGGCCTCCGCGTGCCCTGCCACCGGCCCGGGGACCTCATCGCTGCCGCCGTGCGCCTCGCCACCGACGCACCTCTCCGGTTCCGCCTGCGCACTGCCGCCCGCCTGGCTCTCGAACCCCAGTCATGGGAAAATGTCATCGGCCGGTTCGAAGCCGACCTCTTGGACATTGTGAGCACCGCACGCCTCCCGCGCCCGAGGCCCGCCGTTGCGAGCCAGCCGACATGACCCCACTTCCCATCCTCCTGCCCACTACGGCTCAGGCCCTTGGGCCCATTGTCCCGCTGGCTGGCCGCACCGGCCCATCCCCGCGCCGCGTCCTGGTCCTGACCGCAGGCTACGGTGAAGGCCACAATGCAGCCGCCCACAACCTCGCAGCCGCTCTCGATGCCGAGGCCGGCCCCGGCACGGCTCACCTCGCCGACCTCTTCACCCTCGGCTCACCCCGCCTCAACGCCCTCGCGCGCCATGGCTACCTCACCGCCATCAATCGCACCCCGCGACTCTGGAGCGCTTTTTTCGCGTGGATCGACCGCGCCCGACCCCTGCCCCGCTCTCTTTGGCTCCTGCACCGCGAACAGGCCGTCCTCACCCGCCTCCTCCGCGAGACCACCCCTATCGCCGTCTGCAGCACTTATCCCGTCTACGGCTTCATGCTCGATGCGCTTTCGGAGTCCGGTGAGCTGTGCGTGCCTCACTACAACATCGTCACTGACTCCATCAGCATCAACTCCCTCTGGTGGCTGCCGCGCTGCACCGGCTGGTTCGTACCCAACCCCGACTCGGCCGCCGTCGTGCTGGCGGCCGGCATCGCGCCGGAACGAATCCACACAAACGGTTTCCCTGTGCCGGCATTATTCGGTGAAGAGAATCAAGCACTGCAGCCGCCCAACCTCGCCGCCGGCCACGCTCCGCGTGTCCTTTACATCATCAACTCGGGCACCCGGCAAGCCGAGGCCACTGCGCGCCGTCTGCTCGCCGAGTCGGAGTGGGAGATAACCTGCACGGTCGGACGCAACTTGGGTCTGCGCCGCCGCCTGCAGCAGCTCGCTGCCCGTCGCCGCACCCCCGCTAAAATCCTCGGCTGGACCGACCAGATTCCCCGGCTGCTGCTCACGCACCACGCCGTCATCAGCAAGGCCGGTGGTGCCACCACCCAGGAGGCCATCGCCGCCCGCTGCCCCATGATCGTCAACCAGATCGTGCCCGGTCAGGAGGAGGGCAACTGCGAGTTGCTCCGCCGCCACGGCATCGGCGCCTACGCCCCCACGCCCGAGGCTGTCATCACGACGCTGCGCAACGCCTTCGCCAACCAAGGCGCGGTCTGGCATGACTGGCGCCGCGGCCTCGAACCGCTCGCCCAGCCCCACGCAGCGCGCGACATCGCCCGCCACGTCCTCGCCGCCACCGCCCCGACTGCCGTGCCGGCGACGCCAGAGGCCGCACCAGCCCTCGTTCCACCCCAGGGGCATTTTAACGTATTAAGTGAAAATGACCTGCGACCCACCCTGCCCCGCCATGGATAAAAAGACCCTTCGCGTCCGCACGGTCATCCTCTCCGACGTGCACCTCGGCACACCCGATTGCAAGGTCGAGGAAGTAAATCATTTTCTGCGACACACCCACTGCGCGAAACTCATTCTCAATGGTGACATCATTGACGGCTGGCAGCTCCGCCGCGCCGGCCAGTGGACCAAGGCCCACACCCGTTTCATCCGCATTGTCCTCAAGAAACTAGAAAAGCGCGACACCGCGGTCGTCTACCTCCGCGGCAATCACGACGACATTCTCACGGCGTTCCTGCCGCTGGAGTTTGAGAAGCTCGCCATCGTCGAAGACCATGTGCACGAGGGGCCGCGCGGCCGCTACCTTGTGCTGCACGGCGACGTGTTTGACACGATCACGCGCAACTTCGTGTTCCTCGCCCATCTCGGCGACTGGGGCTACCGTGCCCTCCTCGGCCTCAACCGCGCCTACAACACATGGCGGCGCTGGCGCGGCCTCGAATACTGGTCGCTCAGCAAAGCCATCAAGGCCCGGGTGAAGTCCGCCGTCAGCCACGTCTCGAATTTTGAGGAACACATTGCCCAACTCGCGCAGTCGCGCGGGTGCACCGGCGTGATGTGCGGCCACATCCACACGCCCGCCGACAAGCGGCTCGGCGACATTCATTACCTCAATTCCGGCGACTGGGTGGAGTCGCTCACGGCCATCGTCGAGCACCTCGACGGCCGCTATGAACTGGTTGACTATGCGCGTTTCAGCGCGGAATACCCGATGCCGTCAGCTGATCACCCCGCCGACTTGGTCGAGGCGTGAGGCGGCAATGGCATTCAGCAAGTCGATGGGCCGGCAGGCATGCTGAGAGGCAAAGCGGGAGATCTGCCCCCCACCGTGACGTTGCCCGGCGCCGGATGCTCCACCCCCCTGCCGCACAGTGGCATGCAACTGACTCAGGGCTAAGCCGAGAAAGACGACGCAGTGCGCACGTTGGATCCAGCGGCCGTGACGGAAGAAACGCATGCGCCCACCAGGCCGCACGTCCACATCCATCGGCCCCAAGCCCGCCGGTCTCCGGCAAATGCGTGCGAAAGACGGGGGGCCTATTGCTGGCCAGTCGTGGCGGCCGCGGCCCGGACCAAGTCCGCTGCAAACGAGAAGTGCATCTGCACGATGAGCCACCGCCCGTCACGTTTCTCCAACACTCCGGTCCAACGCGTGTCCTTCCAGCCGATCGGCCGGCCGTCCCATTCTCCAAGATCGTCGAGGATGCACGCCCACCAGGCCACATCGCCAGTCCGCGACAAATCGATCCGGAGATCCCGGATTTCCAGTTGCACGGCCTTGAACCGCGGATCCATCCAGAAGTCGAAGCCCTTCACGAACTGTTCCCAGCCGATGACCGTGCTTTTCGAGTCGGGCTGGAACAGGAAAAGCCGCTCGTCGTGAGCCAGCACGCTCTCGAGCAATGGACGGTCCTTGGTCAGAGCCCAGCCGATGGAGGCACGGATGCACTTTTCGATGACGACCTTCTCATTGGTTGGGACTTCCTCCGCCGTCTCGGCCGAACCGGACGCGACGCCAAGGACATAACACGCGGCCAAGACCATAATCGCATAAATCTTCATCGGATGTTTCCCGGGGATTGGTTGTCGGACGATTCGGTTCCGGTGAAAGCATGTCAGCCACAAAAGTCGTTGCGGTAAAGGGCCGAACCAACTCCCTGGCTCGACTTCAGGGGCCCGATTGCTATCTCCCTTTGCCATGACCCTGCCGACCAAAGAGGAAGCGCGCCAGCTCCTGGAACTACACGTCACTGACGACTACCAGCGCCACCATGCGCGCATGGTGGCCACCGCGTTGGAAGGCTACGCATCACTCTTTCAAGGCGACCCCCAGCTCTGGTTCGTCACCGGTCTGCTGCACGACGTTGATTTCGAAAAACACCCAGGCACCCATCCGGGCGAGTCGCTGCGTTGGTTCAAGGAATGGGACTACCCCGAAGCACTCATCCATGCGGTCGAGGCCCATGCCTACGGCTACAATGGTTTTTCAACGCTGCCGCGCACCAAGCTCGCGGCGGCGCTCCTCGCCACTGACGAACTCTGCGGCATCATTTATGCCTACCGGAAACTGAATCCCGTGCGCTACGGCGAGATGAAGGTTTCCTCCATCAAGAAGAAGGTAAAGGAACCCTCCTTCGCCGCGAAGGTGGACCGCACCACGATCTACAAGGGCTGCGAACACCTCGGCGTCCCGCTCGACGAGCACATCGCCAACGTGATCAAGTTTCTCGCCCCCCTCGATTAGCGAGCCGAGCCATTGGGAGAGGGTTCAGTCCCCCCCGAGTGCATTTGGCGCTACCTTGCCGGGTGTGGGCTGGGTTTGCGGTTCTGCTGCCGCCGACCGCTGCGCAGCCCCAACTGTTCCCGCGCAAACGCCACGCTGCGCCGCACGCAGTCATCCTCAAACGCCAGCGTCTGCGGTTCGTCTCCCCGTGCTTCCACGGGGATTTCCAGGATGAGGCGATCCAGCGTGCTCCCGTCTTGGAGGAGCTTCAGCGTCGCCGGCAAATCAATGATCCCCTCGCCCAGGGCGACGCCGGTAATCTTGCACCCATAATTGGTCAATCGTACCGCGTAGTCCTTGCAATGTGTGGTCACCGCGAAAGGGGCCATTTTTTCGACGGCCGGCAGCGGCGACTCTTGGGTTAGCAGCGGATTTCCTACATCCAAGCAGATGCCGACAAAGGGGCTGTCCACCGCACGGATGATTTGCAGCAACTCGTCCGTGGTCACGTCGCCATGGTTTTCGACCGCGATCCTTATTCCCAGATCCGCGGCCATGTCCCGGACCCGTCTCAAGCCGGCAATCGCCCGGCGAATTTCCACGGCCACTTTCGTCCGTGGATCATGGCGGTTGAACCCAGCAAAGGTGCGCAAGACCGGGGAGCCGAGGCAGGCGCAGACGGCCAGTTCCCCGGCCAGATGTCGCGGCTCAATCCCGAGGGTGCCATATTCGAGAAACAGGTTTTCCGCCACCGCCGCCGCCTGGATTTCCTCCAGATAGTGGCGGTCACGGGACGCGAGATGCAGCGGATCGATCTGGAAGCCGTCGAGCCCCAGCGCGGCCACGCGCCCGATGAAATCCAATAACGTCATCCTGCGTCTGGGCGAAAAATCCGGGTGCACGCCGAACGCCAGATGATAGCTGTAGCTGTCGAGTCCGAGTTTCATGAGTATGGCGGTGGTCGGACGGTAACGGCTACGGCGTAAGGATCGCCTTGATCACCTCGCCCCGGCCGATCATTTCGACGGCTTGGGGGTAACGCGCAAAATCCAGGCGGTGAGTGATCAGTTTGTCGGTGCGGATTTTCCCGGCCTCGATCAGGCGAACCACAGCGCCGAGATCCTCCTGCGTCAGCCATTTGGAATTATAGAGGGTGATTTCACGGTCGAACAGCGGCCAGAGCGGTATTTCCAACAGGCCCTCGGAGTAACCGAAGATGATGAGCGCCTCCCGGGCGATATGGCAGGCGGCCTGGTAGGCTGCTTTTTGGCCCGAGCATTCGATCACGATGTCCGCGCCGTCTTGTTTCAGCTGCGCGAGGACGGCCGGATCGCGCGCATCGGCGACCGCATCAGCGCCCAATTCCCGGGCGAGTTGCAGACGGGCCGGATCAACATCGGCGGCTACCACATGCCGCGCTCCGAACACGCGTACGAGTTGGACGGCCGCCAGTCCCGCCGCCCCGCAACCGGACACAACTACGCTCCGGTTCGCATAAGCCGGCACTTTGCGGCAGGCGCGGTGCACGCAACCGAACAGCTCGGCCATGGCCACCTGCTCGAGGGGCACCTCCTGATTGACCGGCACGATCTGGCTGGTTTTCCGCGTGACATACTCCGCATATAACGGGGGACCGCCGAGACCGGAGAGCACCACGTGATCGCCGACAGCAAAGCCGGTGACCTTCGCGCCGACCGTCGCGATGATTCCAGCCCCCTCGTGCCCCGGAAAGCCCGGCACGCCGTATTCGAGGTAAACCAGATCCCGGTATAGGCCGTGGTTGACCTTGTAGTCATGCTGGTTGCACAGGGCCATGGCCTGCATCCGGACGAGGACTTCATCGGGCGCCGGAGCGGGGACAGGGAGCTCAATGATTTTGAAGGATTCCGCCTCATCAATGAGGATGGCGCGCATCGTGGTGGGTTTTCTTGGGTCGATTGGTCGGAAAACAGGATTTGCCCTGTCATGAATCAGGATAATCCGGCCCCTTTCAATCCGGTTTCCTGCTGTTTGAGAAGCCGCCAGAGCAGGGGCTGTGGTGGACCCTGACTTTACCCCTGCCCTCCGGCTTCATCCGCACCACCGGCAAGGCCGGCACTTCTTCCGCTGCCATTAGTTCTTCGTCACGTGCCCGCCGGTTGCGCTTATCTCTCCGCGCGGGCCCACTAAATCCGTTGCCTCGCCCTGCGCGCTGGCGCATTCGCATGTCTCCGCGTGCCGGCCCAATGGCACCCGCCGGCCTCGCCTTACCCTTATGAACGACTCCGACTATCCGACCGAGGTAAAATTCTTCAGCGGCGAAGACATTCCGCTGGAACTACACAAGGTTCGCGTCGTGCAGAAGCTGCACCTCCGGCCGGTGGAGCATCGCCACCGCGCGATCGAGGGCGCCGGCTACAACACCTTTCTGCTCCACACGCGCGACCTGTTCCTCGACATGCTGACCGACAGCGGCACCAACGCGATGAGCGATCAGCAGACGGCGGCGATGATGGTCGCCGACGACGCCTACGCCGGCTCCGCCAGCTTTGCGCGGATGCAGGAGGCGATCCGCGACGTATTCGGGATGACCCATGTGCTGCCGGTCCACCAGGGTCGTGCCGCCGAAAACATCATCTCCAAGACATTCATCAAACCCGGCGACGTGGTGCCGATGAACTACCACTTCACGACCACCAAGGCGCATATCGACATCAACGGCGGCAAGGTTCTCGAAATCTTCACCGACGAGGCGCTCAAGATCAAAAGCTCGCACCCGTTCAAGGGTAACCTTGATCTCGTCAAACTCGCCGCCGTCATCGCCGAATACGGCCCCGCGCGCATCCCCTACGTCCGGATGGAAGCGTCGACCAATCTCATCGGCGGGCAGCCTTTCTCGATGCAGAATCTGCGGGAGGTGCGCGCGCTCACGCGGCAGCACGGCATCATGCTCGTGCTCGACGTCAGCCTCGTCGGCGAGAACGCCTGGCTGATCAAGCAGCGTGAGGCCGAGTTCAGGAACAGCAGCATCAAGGATATCCTCCTCGAGTTCTGCAGTCTCTCGGACCTGCTCTATTTCTCCAGCCGCAAGGTCAGTTCCACCCGCGGCGGCGCGATCGCCACCAACCGGCTCGATCTCTTCAACCGGATGAAGGACCTCGTGCCGCTCTACGAGGGCTTCCTGACCTACGGCGGCATGTCGGTGCGCGAAATCGAGGCCATGGCGGTCGGCTTGCGCGAGACCATCGACGACACGATCATCAGCCAGTCGCCGAGCTTCATCCGCTATCTCGTCAACGACCTCGACGCCGCGGGCGTGCCGGTGGTCACCCCACCCGGCGGGCTCGGCGCGCACGTCGACGCCCGTGGTTTCCTCCCGCACGTTCCCCAGACGGAATACCCCGCCGGGGCGCTCGCCGCCGCCTTCTACATTGCCTCCGGGACGCGCGGCATGGAACGCGGCACGATCTCCAGCGTGCGTGATGAAAACGGCAACGACGTGCTCGCCGACGTGGAGTTGCTTCGCCTCGCGTTGCCGCGCCGCGTGTTCACGCTGTCGCAGGTCAAGTATGTCGCCGACCGCCTGAAATGGCTCCATGCGAACCGCCACCTCGTCGGCGGGCTGAAGTTTGTCGACGAGCCCAAGGTCCTGCGCTTTTTTCTCGGCCGGCTCGCGCCGACCAGCAACTGGCCTGAAAAACTGGTCGCACAGTTCCGCCGCGATTTCGGCGAAAGCCTCTGAAGGCGGCCAGAGCGGGATGGCGAAAATGGGTTGTTCAGGGCCGGCCCGACCGAGCGCGACCTTGGGTGCTCACGCTGGCGTGGGCGGCCGGTTTTCCCGGGCGCCTTGCGTGAGCCATTTTTCCAGGAAGGCGGCCACAATACAGCCGGCCAGAGCGTAGGCGCCCAGCACCAGCCACATCGCCTCGGGCCGGTGCCAGTAGTCGAGCTGTTGTGCGACCATCGCCTGCTGCAACGGCACGGCAACACCATCGATGGTCACCTTCTCCGGCGACCAGTGCTCGAGCAGGTGCCCGGAGAAGGCACTGACCAGCGTCTTGGCCACAAACCACGGGACCAGCGACAGTCCGAGATAGGTGCCTTCCTGGCCCTTCGGCGCGATTGCAGCGGTGTATTCGTAGAGTTTGGGCGACCACACCACCTCGCCGATCGTCACCAGTATCATGCACAGCAGCGCCATGACGTAATGGGCCTGGCCGATGCTCAGTCCGTAAACGGTCCAGGGCAGCGCCATGGGGAAAAGTGCAACCGACGAAATCATGGCTCCATAGACGAGCATGCGGAACACCCCGAACTTGTTCGCGAAGGGGATGAACAAGACCAGGCCGATCACGATGCCGATGGGGTTGATCGCGTTGAGCGTGCCGATGGCCGCATCCGGTCCGATCGTGCGCAGCCAGTATTTCGGCATCAGCAGGTAAAGGTAGACGTAAACCGCCCGGACGCCGACGATCAGGGCGATCAGCACGAGCAGTCGCCAGAGCGCCGGTTCGCGAATCATCTCGCGCCAGATCTGCCAGGGGTTCTTGCGCGCGACCTTTTTTTCCTCGTTCTGCGCCGCCGGTAGATCGTCGGGATCGACCAGTTGCTCCTCGTTTTTCACCATCAGCTTTCCGACGATCAGGCAAAGCACCGCGGTGATCACACCCAGTGAGAAAATATGGACATTGGGCAGGTGCAGGAGCTTGCGCACAATATCGATGGAGAAACCGGCGGCCGCCGCCCCGATGTTCATGAATAGATACCACAGACTGAATCCGGCGCTGCGGGAACGTCGCGTCGTGAAGCGATTGGTCGCCGCCTGGAAAATAGTCTGCAGTCCGGCCATGAACGGTGCCATCAACAGGAAAATCCCGCCGGCCAGCAACCCGCGGTGCGGCAGCGAGGGGGTCAGGCCGACCCAGACCATCGCGAGGCGCAGCACCAACTGCCCGCCGAGCGTGATGTTCAGAGACCGGCGGATGCCCAGCCAGTCGGTGGTCATCCCGGAAAAGAGCAGCATCAGCGACGTGGCCGCCGTGAAAACGGTGATGGTGTAGCCGGCGGCGCGGTCATCGAGGCCGAGATCATCGGACAAAAATACCGCGGCAATCGTCAGGAGCGCAAAATACGCAGTGCAGTCCAAAAAGTTGACGATCTGGATGCCCCAGTATTCAGCCCGAGTTTCCTTGAGCACGCCGAAATCTTTGAAGTAGCCGACAATCATTTCGGCGGTGGATCGACGCGCGGTGGTTTCGCTCATAAACGAAAATGGGAGGTTTCGGGTGATGCCAGAGAAACGAGACGGGGCGCATGTCTACGGGAAAGACCGCGAAAGGCGATTACCAAAAAGGGGGCTGCCCTGAGGGCGGCTGCCGGCGATGGTCTGTAGAAATCCGACCGGCGGCGCGGCCCGGGCTTGCGAGCTGGCCGCGCGCCGTCATGGTCCGGCCAAAATCCGCCCCATGCCCCCCCCCTCTGCCGACCCCTCTGCCGATCCCCGCCCGCCCACGGTCCCGCCCACGGAACGCGAAGCCGAATGGCTGGCCCGAACCTACCAACCCGGCGCGGCCAACCTCACGGTGCGGGCCGTCATCGTGGGCATGCTGATCGGCGGGGCGATGAGTCTCTCCAATCTCTACGTCTTTTTCAAAACCGGCTGGAGCATGGGGGTCACGCTCACCGCCTGCATTCTGGCTTTCAGTGCGTTCCGGCTCCTGCAGGCGCTTCGGCTCGTGAAGAAGCCTCTTGGCGTTCTGGAGAACAATGCCCTGACCACGGTGGCTTCCGGTGCCGGCTACATGACCGGCGGCGGCAACATGGCCGCCTTTGGCGCGCTGTTGATGGTCACGACCGTGCGCCCCGAGCCGCTCCCGATGATCGCCTGGTTTGCACTGATCGCAGCGCTGGGCGTCTTCGCCGCGATCCCGATCAAGCGCCAGCTGATCAACCAGGAGGGACTGGCCTTCCCCACCGGCACCGCCACCGCCGAGACGATCCGCTCCATCCACGGAGACGTGGTCGGTGGCGGCGCCAGCAAGTCAACCTGGCTGGCCGGTTCCGCGGTCTTTGCCGCCATCCTGACCTGGTTGCGCGACGCCTGGCATGTCATCCCCGGCACCATTGGGCTGCCGGCCACCCTCGCCGGCCGGTCGCTGGCGACGTGGACTCTATCGCTCAAGGCCGAGGTCGTGCTGCTGGGCGGCGGAGCGTTGATGAGTTTCCGCACCGGCTGGTCGCTCCTCCTGGGGGGCGTGCTCACCTACGGCGTGCTGGCCCCCTCACTGGTGGCCCACGGTATTGTCACGACCGTGAGCTACAAGGCGATCGTGGCCTGGACGCTCTGGCCGGGCGCCGCCCTGCTGGTAGCCTCGGGCCTGACATCTTTCGCCATCGATTACAAAAGCATTGCCCGGTCCTTCACCGGATTGAGTCGCATTTTCAACCGCGGGCAGACTTCGGATGGTGGCATCGCTGCCGTGGAATGCCCGGCATGGTGGTTCCCGGCCGGGTTCGTGGTGCTTTCGCCCCTGGTGATCGCCCTCATGGTCTGGCTGTTTCAAATTCCGCTCTGGGCCGGGCTTATCGCCGTACCGCTCGCAGTGGTGATGGGCTTCGTTGCGGCCCGCGTGACGGGCGAAACCGACGTCACTCCCACCAAGGCCCTCGGCCCGGTTACGCAGATGATCTACGGGATCATCACGCCAGGAAACTTATCCGGCAACATCATGTCGGCCAACGTCACCGGTGGCATCGGGCTGCATGCGGCGGACCTGTTGACCACGCTTAAGACCGGCTGGCTGCTCGGGGCCAAGCCACGCCACCAAGTCTATGCGCAACTGTTCGGCGTCGTGGCCGGGGCGGTGGTGGTGGTACCCGCCTTCAACCTGATTATTCCCGATCCGAGCGTGCTCGGTGGCGAGGCCTGGCCCGCGCCGGCCTGCGTGGTGTGGGCCGGTGTGTCCAAGGCGTTCTCCGGTGGCGTGGGCGCGCTGCATGCCACCTCCCGGGTGGCGATCATGGCCGGACTCGCACTCGGCGTGGCCCTGGCCCTGCTGGAAAAACTGGCACCCCGGCGACTGCGGCCGCTCCTCCCATCGCCTTCGGGCCTGGGCATCGCCATGGTCATCCCCGGCAGCAATTGCATCGCCATGTTCCTGGGCGCGGCGATTGCCGAGACGATGCGCCGCATCATGCCCAAGGTGGCGGAGAAGACCATCGTACCCGTGGCCTCGGGCCTCATCGCCGGCGAAAGTCTCATGGGGATCCTCATCGCCGTGCTCATTGTCGCCGGAGTAATCGCGGCCTGAGTCGGACCGTGCGTATGCCAGTCATGCCGGGACAGCTGCACCCCAAAGCATCACCATCCCGTGCGCAGCATCGCGCCATGCCGGTGATTGCCGCGACCGTCGCCCAAGCCCCATCCTTTTCCCATGAAGCGCATCAAGAAAATACAGACGTCGGACACCTTCGCGGCGATTGGCGCCCTGCGCCAGAGTCGTCGCGATGAGCAACTGCAGCCGGCCCTCATCGGCCCGCTGCCACCCGTGGAACTGCCGCGCATGCGCCGCGGGAGCCGCTGGGCCTTCGCGCCGGCCCCGCAGCTGGCGACTCCGGCCGACCTGACGGCAGCGCTCAGGCAGGAACGCCGGCGGGTAGCGCCCTTCCTTCGCGATCTGGCGCCCAAGCTCGTGACCACCCGGCACCGCCGGGTATTGCGGGAGTTCGACTGGCGGGTGGTCGCACGCGACAACGCCCAGGCGTTCGCCGCCGCCAGCAACGGTCGCGGCCCCTGGCAACGCGTCACGGTTCCCCACTACGGGCCGCCGGAGGGCCGGGCCCTCGCCTATTACCGCACCGAGTTCCGGGTGCCGGCCAACTGGAGCAAGCCCGGCAGTCTCTGGCTCCGCATCGCCGGCGCCGACTACCACGCCCGCCTCTATGTCAACGGCCGGTGTGTGGGCGAACACGAGGGTTTCTTTGCCACCTTCGAATGCGAAATCTCGGCGGCCCTGCGACGCGGGCCCAACACCCTACTGATCGAACTCCGCAACGACGGCACGTGGAACACCCAGAACGCGCCCGAAGGCGACAAACTTTACGCGGCCACCGGGCCGGGCTGGGACGCACCCGGCACCGGCTGGCACCATTGTCCGGCCGGCATGGGTCTGCTGGGCCCGGTCACACTGGAAACGCGGCCCCGCCTGTTCATCGCCGATGTCTGGGCGCGGCCCCTGCCCACCCTCGACGCCGCGGAAATCCGCTTCGAAGTGCACAATTGCGACACCACGCCCCAACCGTGCACGCTGGAACTCGCTGTCTTCGGGCAGAATTTCCGCGCGACACCCCTGTCTTGGCACCCGTTGGACAGGCTGGCCCCGGCAGCCGCCGGCCTCAATTATTATGCCTGCACGGTGGCGCTGCCGCAGGGGCGCCGCTGGGATACTGTCACTCCGTGGTTGTATCAAATCCAGGTCCGGCTGCGCGACGCCACCGGCCGTTTGCGGGACACAGCGCACCGGCAATTCGGTCTCCGCACCTTCCGGATCGACGAGACCACCAAGCCCAAGGGCCGCATTTTCCTCAACGACGAACCCATCCGGCTGCGTGGCGCCAACACCATGGGCTTTGAGCAACTGGCCGTCATGCGCGGCCAACCCGGGCGGCTGCGCGACGATCTGCTGCTGGCCCGGTTGACGAACTTCAATTTTCTGCGCCTGACCCAGCGCCCCGTGCAACCGGAGGTCTACGAGATGGCGGATCGCGTCGGCCTCATGCTGCAGACGGACCTGCCGCTATTTGCTTTCCTGCGCCGACCGCAGTTCTGCGAGGCCGTGCGTCAGGCCAGGGAAATGGCGCGGCATGTGCGCGCCCACCCTTCGGTCGTGCTGCTGACGTATATCAACGAGCCCTTCCCGGCCCAATGGCGCCCCGTCGGCCACCGCCACGTCAACCGCACGGAATTGGAGGGGTTTTTCCAGGCCGCCACCGCGGCAATCCGGGTTGAACATCCGGACATCGCCATCAAGCCGGTCGATGGCGATTACGATCCGCCCGCTGACGGACTGCCCGACTATCACCTCTACTGCCTGTGGTATCAGGGACACGGCCAACCATTCGGCCGGCTCCTTCATGGTGAGTTTCCGCCGGTCAAGCGCGACTGGTGTTTCGGTTGCGGCGAATTCGGCGCGGAAGGACTCGATCCCGTGGGGCTGATGCGTCGCCGTTATCCCACCGCCTGGCTGCCGCAGAACCCGCGCCAAGAAGCGGTTTGGACTCCGAACCAAATTTCCCAAGCGCAAACCGGCCGGCACCAGCCGCTCTTTTTCGACCGTCCCGGGACCCTCGCCGCCTGGGTGGAGTCATCCCAAGCATGGCAGGCCCGGGCGGTCCGTATGCAAACGGAAGCCTTCCGGCGGATGGACCGGATGGTGAGTTGCGCGGTGCATCTGTTCATTGATGCGTGGCCGGCCGGTTGGATGAAAGCCATCATGGACTGCGAACGCCGCCCGAAGTCTGCGTGGTTCGCCTGCCGCGAAGCCCTGGCCCCGTGGCTCCCCATGGTTCGCTCCGACCGGTTCGCTTTCCAGGCCGGCGAGGAACACCGCCTCGAAGTCTGGCTCGCCAATGACACCGCTACAAAGCCGCGCGGCTGGCACTTGCGCTGCACCGCCGAGGCCGCCGGCCGCATCCTGGCTAGCAGCCGGTGGACCGCCCGGCCGCAGGCCTGCACGCCGACCTTCCAGGGTTTTCTGCCTTGGGTGGCACCGACGGTGTCCGAGCGCACCGAGGTGATCCTGCGGCTCGGGTTGTTCGATACGTCGGACCGGATCGTCAACGACTCCGTCACCCGGTTTGTCGTCTGGCCGCAAGTTGCCACAACACCGCCGGTGATTGCGCTCTCCGTGACCGGCGGGCCGGCCGAGCAACTGGCCCGCGAACTGGATGCGCGGATCGATGCCCAGGCCGGATTGATTCTGGCCGACCGGCTGCCCGCCAGTGCATACGAGTGCGAAGAACTGTGGCAGCGTGTCACTGCCGGAGCCACCTTGGTCTTGACCGAGTTGCCCGTCGGCCAACACCAGATCGGCCCCGATTTGATCGAAGTGAAGCCCTGTGGTTTCGCGCCCTATGACTTCGTTTCCCGGGCTACGGGGCATCCGCTGGTGGTCGGTTTCGACAGGGATGACTTCCGCTTCTGGCATGAGCCTGCCGCCGACACTATCACCCCACTGCTGCCGGCCACATTCCAAGCGCCGGGATGGACCCCCATTTTACTTACGGGAGAAGCTGGCTGGGGCACTCCCGCTCTCCCGGCTTTGGCGGCGGCGGAAAAGACCTTGGGCAAAGGACGCATCATTGTCTCGCTGCTCAGTCTGGCCGGCCGCACCTGCACCAATCCCGTCGCGCACATTTTTGCCAGCCGTCTGCTGCAATCCGACCATCTGACCTGAGGCGCACCGCGCCACCGCCTGCCCATTGGGCGCGTGGCAACCCATTACGGTTCAGGCGCAATCCCAGTCACCACTTGAACTTTCGCGCCACATTCGCAGCGTGAGCGGTCTCGTATCCCATGAGCACCCCACCCGCAGGCGCCTCGGCCGCACCGGCCGAAGCTAATATTCCCGCCCAGATTCCCTACATCATCGGCAACGAAGGTTGCGAGCGATTCAGTTTCTACGGGATGCGCAACATCCTGACGGTGTTCCTGGTGTCGTCGCTGCTGATGCACCTGCCGGAGGCCGACCGCCCCGGCGCGGCGAAGGATGTATTTCACACCTTCGTCATCGGCGTCTACTTCTTCCCGCTGCTCGGGGGCTGGCTGGCCGACCGTTTTTGGGGCAAATACCACACCATCTTCTGGCTCAGCCTGCTTTATTGCGTAGGCCAGCTGTGTCTCGCGCTTTTCGTGGACAACCGGACGGGGTTCTACACGGGCCTCTGCCTGATCGCGCTCGGTTCAGGCGGGATCAAGCCCTGTGTCTCCGCCTTCGTCGGTGATCAATTCGACCAGACCAACAAGCACCGCGCCAAGGTGGTGTTCGACGCGTTCTACTGGATCATCAATTTCGGGTCGTTTTTCGCGTCACTGCTGATGCCGATCTTTCTGAAACAGCTCGGGCCGGCCATCGCGTTCGGCGTGCCGGGAGCACTCATGTTTGTGGCGACGGCTGTCCTATGGCTCGGGCGCAAGCGCTACGTCATGGTGCCGCCAGCGCCACCGAATCCGGATTCGTTCCTGAACGTCTCGCGCACCGCACTGGCCTCCGGCCGTCCCGGCCTCGGGCTCGCTACCGCAGGCACCGTGGCCGCGCTGGCGTCCTTTCTGCTTGTGCCGGCGTTCGGTTTCGTGATCGCGGCTTGCACGGCTTTGGTCGCCATTATCGCCTTCGGCGGCGTCGGCGTGTGGCTGCAACTCGATGGGGCCCGGGCACGACATCCCGCCGAAGCCGTTGAGGGGGTGCGCGCAGTGCTGCGCGTGCTGGTGCTCTATTTCCTCGTGACCCCGTTCTGGTCACTCTTCGACCAGAAGGCCTCCACGTGGGTGCTGCAGGCGGACGCGATGTCCAAGCCCGAATGGTTCCAGTCCTCGCAGATGCAGGCGCTCAACCCGCTGCTCGTGATGCTGCTGATACCGTTGAACAATCTGGTGCTTTACCCGACCCTGAAGCGATTCGGCTATGAGATGACGGCGCTGCGGCGAATGACCGCCGGCATCGTATTCTCAGGCCTCTCGTGGGTTGTGGTCGGCGGTATGCAGGTGGTACTCGACGGCGGCCATCCGTTCACGATCGTATGGCAGGTGCTGCCGTATGCCCTGCTCACGTTGGGCGAGGTGCTGGTCTCGGCCACCGGGCTCGAGTTTGCCTACAGCCAGGCACCGCAGGCGATGAAAGGCGCGGTGATGAGCTTCTGGCTGCTCTCGGTGACCGTCGGCAACTTGTGGGTGCTGGTCGTAAACGCCGCGGTAAAGAACGCCGCAGTCACAAACTTCATCGCCTCAACCGGGTTCGGCGTCACGGCGTTCCAGATGTTTTTCTTTGCCGCGTTCGCATTTGCCGCCGCGCTGGCCTTCGGGCTGGTCGCCCGGAACTACCGTGTGGCTGATCACTACCGGAAGGCGTAAGATTGACCGACGGACATCCCATTTGCCCGTCGTCACTCTCAACAACCAAAACGGCCTTTCGCGCGGTCACGGCGCCAGTGCCCATTGACACCCTGAATCAGGCAGGTCCCAGCGTGCCAGGCCGTGTTGCGGTCGCGGGACTGCTGCTTTTGCCCTGCCTAGTCGGCTGATCGCCACACGGTTTTTTAATCCTAGGCTGCCGGGCCTGCTGCTGCTGGAAACGCTGGCTGGCTTTCAGATCCTTGATGGTCGGTAGATATTTGGCACCCATGCCAGGCAAGGCCGTCGATAATGCGGAGCCGGGCAATCAGAATCGCGCGGGGCTTATGGGCTGGAGAGAGAAACTGATGGCAGACCAATGGCGGAAGGCGTGAGGTTGGTGGGTTTGCCGCGCTTAGGGTAAACGCCGGGATCGCATCACCCACTCATGCGCATGCTGCGACCGTAAGCGCATGGGCCGCGGCGAGGGCAGTTACAGGATCGCCGCGCGGAATGAATTCATGGCCAACAAATCCGGCTAACCCGGTGCGTTGTATCGCCCGGAAGATCGCCGGGTAGTTGAGTTCCTGCTGGTCGTCCAACGGACCGCGCCCCGGATTGCCGGCGGTGTGATAGTGGGCAAACCAGCGGTGGTCACGCGCGATGGTGCGCATGACATCCCCTTCCATGATCTGCATGTGGTAGATGTCGTAGAGCAAGCGCACCGACGGAGCGCCTACACGCTCGCACAGCGCGACGCCCCACGCCGTGCGATCGCCCTGATAATCCGGATGATCCACCCGGCTGTTCAGCAACTCGACGGCCAATGTCACGCCGGCGCGCTCGGCCTCCGCTGCGACCTCGCCCAACGTTTCTGCGGCGGTTTCCATTCCCGCCGTGTCGGACAGGTTCGCACGGTTGCCGCTGAAACAGACGAGCACAGGAATCCCATTGGCCACAGCCTTGGCGAGATTGACCCGCAGTTCAGCTTTGATGCGGACCGCATTTTCGCTTCGATTGAGACCATCGGTCAGCGTATCATGACCTGCGATCGCCGCCATTTGCAGACCCACTCGGCGGGCTACCGGCCAAAGTCCTTCGTCGAGAAAATCCACCCCCGCGTAGCCGAGGCGGGCCGCCTCGGCCAGCAGCGTGGCGGCAGGAACTCCGCGATTCGCAAAACACCACCAGGCAAAAGATTGGCGCAGTGTTTTCACTGCACCGTTCCCCCTGTGAAATTCCAATCGAACAACAGCCCCATCGGATTTACCCGGTCTTCCGTGGCCAAGGTGTATGCGGCCTTGCATTGCTCCGGCGGGAAATGGTGCGTGTTGAGCCCCGCGAGCGGAAAGCGTCCGCGGCTCACGCACGCAAGGAACCTGTCGGCCGCAATGGCGTTGTTCCACTCCTTAGAATCGCGAGAATCATGCGCCCCCACCAGGGTGAGGCCTCGGGTCACCACGTCGCCTGTTAGGGTCTGGCTGCCCGGGCTCCCTGTGTCGCCCAACAACACCACGGTGCCTTCCATAGCAACCCAGCCCAAAGCCGCCTTGAGGACCAAGGCATTGCCAGTGGAGTCGATTACCACGCGAGGACGGCCGCCCAGCGCCTTCTCAATGGCCGGGCCGGCCTCGTCGGCCGTTGAGCGGACCACGAGGGCTCCGGCTGAAGCGGCCAGCCTCAGTCTGGGCTCAGCCACATCCACACTCACCACCTTGGTCGCACCGTTGATCAAGGCCCAGCGGATTGCCATCTGGCCAATGGGCCCCGCCCCGATGACTGCTATGGTATCGCCGAGGACGAGGCGGGCCGCGCGAACTCCGTGCCCGGCAATTTTAGCCAGCGCGAACCAAACCGCTTCATCCAATTTGACCTGATCCGGAACGAGATAGAGATCACCCACGCCAAGTACCGCATGCGACGCATGCCCGCCGCGCCAGGCAACACGATCGCCCGGTTTGAACTGGGTCACATCCCGCCCCGTGGCCAACACCCTTCCAGCCGCCGCGTAACCGGGCAGAAAAGGATAGCGCACCCATTTGTCCCAATGCGTATCGGCATCGAATTTCCGGTTGTAGACGATGGTCTCGGTGCCCGTGCTGAGCAGCGTGCAAGCCGTTTCCACCACTACTTCCCCCGCCTGGGGTGAAGCCGGAGTGAATGGCTCCAGCACGACACTTTTAACATGGGGGAAAATCAATCGGCGTCCGGTTAACTGCAGGGTATTCATGACGCAGAATCCAACTGCTTTCCATGGTGAACACGAGCCGGGTAATCGGTCTTTATTTGTGTTTTTCGGTTTTCTCTTCCAGCATGGCGCCATGGCATCCGCGACCTCATGGCAAACTTTGCAGCAGCGACTGGTGACTGGTGCCGTCCTGCACCATGCCGCCGGTTTGCGCCACCCGGTGGTGACAGGGCATGTCTGCCAGTTACATGCGCATGATGCCATCGAACTTGTGTTTCACCCGACAGGTAGCGGTGTAACGACGGTCGAAGACGGCACCGATGTATCCTTCGCTGCTGGTGATGTCGTGCTTTATGCTCCCGGGGTGCGACATGATCAGCGGATGTCCGTGACCGGCGAGGACTGTTGTGTGCACATCAGGCCCCCGCCCCGCCTCCGCCTCTCCGGGCACCTGCATGTCGGCCGGATTGAAGACAAGGTTTTGCAGGCTGAGCTTGAGCTGCTCTCTGACCGGCAGCCCAACGGACTCCCCACGGAGCGCGCGGTGCTGGATCTGCGAACCACCGCGGTGCTGCTCCAATTATTGGAATTGGCCCTGGCCCGCCGCGCCCCGGACGCAGGTCGGGCGGAATCTCACGTGCTGGCCGCGGAGAGATACATCCAGCAAAATTACGCACGGATAAATTCCGTCAATGAAATCGCCACCGCCATCGGCCTGGGGCCTGATTACCTGCGTCACGTCTTCAAGCGGCGCCGTAATCGAAGCATTGTCGACTCCTTGAGTGCGGTCCGCCAGGCTCAGGCCCGGGCCTTGCTGGTGCACTCCGGATTGCCCCTAAAGCAGATCGCCCGCCTGTGTGGTTATCGTGATGAGTATTACTTCTCCTCGGTTTTCCGGCGTCGGGAAGGGACGCCTCCCGGTCAATACCGCGAGCGCAAGCGCGCCCGACAGGTCCGCCTGCCAACGGTCTGATCTGCCTCCTTCCACAGTTTTGACCAAGCCTCCAAGGCGAAGATGCTGCCCAACCCCTGCAGTCGCCTAACTTGATGATGGCGTGCCTGTGCCAATGGAATTGCTCGAGCGTGGCCGTTGTCAGTTTTTCAGTCGCCCCGACAAGTCGCCCCTTGGCCCGGAAATGTACCGTTTTCCCGCGAATCCTTCAGAGGATCACTCCTTCCTGCGCGACACCAAGCAGGCACATCGCCGGTCATACAGGAATTCGACTGATCTAGAATCCTGTTTGGCCATGCCAATGAAATGCGGGCCCGGAGCCAGGCTCAGGGGGTCGGTGGGACGGTCTAATCAACTGCTGCAGCGCAGGTCTGAAACGGGCGCTTCACCGGTGCGGGCCGGTCGCTAGCCGATTACTCAGCGCGCATTCTTCTTGGCGCGTTTCTCGGCTTTTTTCTCCGCTTTTGTTTTCAACGGCTGCTTCTTCGTCTGCTTTTGGGAATCTTGTGTTTTAGCCATGATTTTGAGTTATTAATTACGATGACGTTCGGCCCCAGAATGGTGCTATTTTTGATCAAGGCTAGCGAAAATGGTGCGGTTACCCTCGGTTGACACTTGGACCGGGGTGAAGCCGGAGGATGTGAAGATCGCGATCAACTCGGCCTCGGAGAACGATGCAGCAGCCACCTTGGCCTTTGTGCCAGCCACGTCCGCAACGCATCATTCAAACACAGCACCGGCGCTATTGGCAGCCACCCCAGCCCAGCGTTAATCCCGTTGGCTTCCGGCCCGGCATCTCACCAACACGTCGGTGCAGAGAAATCGGCTGCAATTACGCCGGGAGATGGTTGCCGCCAATCGGGATCCTGCGATCGTCGAAGAAATTGTCGTCGATCTCACACGGCATGCTAAGCTCAAGCAACAGCGCGGCACCCACCCCGCGAAATCCATGCCCGACGCCTGGAGAAATCGTCAACCGGTCGCCCTCCTTCAAGGTGAAATCGCGCCCACCGCATTCCACGGCCAGCACACCTTTGACCACAAAAAATGTCTCGTGCTTGGTCTGATGTCGGTGCCGCGGACAAGCCTGACCATCGAAGACAAAGAGATATTTGCCACAATAGCCCGCGGCGCTCTCGTTGGCGATCCAGTATTCGATGAGACCCGTACGCTCGAAGTCCCCGATGCCAAAATCGAGCACGAGGGGCGGCACATCCGGGAGTGCGACGTTCCATTGCAAAGCGAATTTGCGGAAGCGCCGAAGGGCTGCTTCCGCCTGAGCGGGAGGCACGCTGACTTTGAGGCCTTTTTCAAGTTCGTCCATGGGAGGGTGCGGCGTATAGTATCTGATATTCTTAGACGGGAAAGGGTATCCAACCATGCAATGATTCGATGCTTAACAAAGTCATCTTAGTGCCGCCTCTGGCCGGTATTGTTGGATGACCCGGAGAGTCTTTGTATCGGCACCTGGTCCACCGCTTGACATTTCAAGGGGTGGATTAGCGCGCTCACTGCACTTGATCGCAATCAAAGAAAACGAACGATCACC
>CAJBES010000066.1 GCA_903952145.1 uncultured Opitutaceae bacterium
GGCGCTCGGCAGCATGAGCGCCGATATGACCAAGCTCCGGCAGGTGCTTTTTAACCTACTCAGCAACGCGGCAAAATTCACGACCAATGGCACCATCACCTTGGGGGCGCGCCGCTTCACCCGGGACCGCGACTGGCTCGAGTTCAAGGTCAGCGACACGGGCATAGGGATGACCCCGGAGCAGCTCGGAAAGCTTTTCGAGGCCTTCACCCAGGCCGATGCCTCGACCGCAGCCAAATATGGTGGCACCGGTCTGGGATTGGCCATCTCGCGGCAGTTCGCACGCATGATGGGTGGCGATGTCACGGTGGAAAGCGAAGCCGGCAAAGGCACGACTTTTACCGCGCTGGTTCCCGCAGCGGTGGAGCCAACCCGCGCCAAACAAGGTGCCGCCGGTGCGCCCAATCCCACAACGCCTCTTTCTCAGGCTGCTTCCGCGACCTGACCATCAGCATCCGCAACCAACTCTAGAAACAGTCTGGCAAGATTTTCAAAACGACAATAATTCGACGCGTATCCTCGGGCACACAGTGCGCACCTGAGTTGCCGTTTTTAATAAATACAAAGTATCCTCAACGCAGCTCCTTCTCCCACCCCCGCCAAAACCGTCCGCCGCCGGCCAAACTCAATCCATACCAACATGCCAAAAATTCTCCTAGTCGAGGATAATGAAATGAACCGCGACATGCTGAGTCGCCGCCTGCAGAAGCGCAGCTACACGGTCCTTCTCGCCGAGGACGGGCAGCCGGGCGTGGACCTGGCCCGCACCGAGAAACCCGATCTCATTCTGATGGACATGAGTCTCCCGGGCGTCAGCGGCTGGGAGGCCAGCCGACAACTCAAGGCCGACCCTGCTACCGCCCCTATTCCGATCATTGCCCTCACGGCGCACGCCATGGCGGAAGACCGCGCGAAGGCCCTCGCCGCCGGTTGTGATGAATTCGAAACGAAGCCGATCGACCTGAACGCCCTCCTCGCCAAAATCGAGGCGCTCCTCCCGAAGCCTGCGGCATGAATTCCGGTCCTTCAGACCACACCGCTGCCCCCACCGGTTCGCCTGACGAACCCGGCCCGGCTGCCGCCAAGACCGACAGTGAAGCACTGATGCACCTCCGCCATGAACTGCGGACACCGCTGAACCAGATTCTCGGATACACCGAGATGCTGCTGGAAATTGTCACCGAGCACGGCCAGCACAAGGATCTGATCGCCGACCTCGGCAAACTTCGCTGCGCCGGCGACGAGATCAACACGCTCCTTGGTTATAGTCTCGTCCAATGGAAAATCGAATCCGGTCAGGTTGATCTCGCCGACTACCGTCACCGTTCGCTCGTGCTGCTTGACCTGCTCTGTGAGCACCGGGACAACTGCGAACAGCAGGCCGCCGGGCTCAAGCTGGCAGATGTCATCGCCGATCTGCAGAAAATTAGCCTCGCCGCGGGCAATCTTCGCCGTCAGCTCGCCCACGATTTCTTTACCAAGCCCGGCTCTGCCATATCCGCCGCGTCACCTGAGCCGGCTCCTGCTCCCGGCACCAAACATCCGTTTGCCGGGCCGGACACCGCCCTGTTCAACTGCCGGCTGCTGATCGTCGACGATCAGGAGATGAACCGGGAAATGCTGCTGCGCCGCCTTTTCCGCATGGGTTACGATGCAACGGTCGCCGAGGACGGCAAGGTGGCCCTCGAGCTCATGAACCGGGAGCAGTTCGACCTGGTGCTGCTCGACATCATGATGCCAGTCATGGACGGCTTCGAGACCCTCACCCGCATCAAGGCTGACCTGCGCCTCCGCCACATTCCCGTCATCATGCTGACGGCGGTGGATGAGCCCGCCAGCACCGTGCGTTGCATTGAGGGCGGCGCCGAAGATTACGTGCCCAAACCTTTTAACCCCGTCATCCTGCGCGCCCGGATCAACGCCTCGTTGGAGAAGAAGCGCCTGCGTGACATGGAGCGGGCTTACATGGCGGAAATCCAAACCGAACGGGCCAAGTCGGAGCATCTGTTGCTCAACATTCTGCCGAAGGCGGTCAGCGAACGACTGAAGAGCGGCGAAAAGACCATCGTCAATGACTTTGCCCAGGCCACCGTGCTTTTTGCCGACATTGTCGGCTTCACACGCATCGCCGCCGAAAACCCCGCAGTCGACACGGTCAACCTCCTCAACGAAATTTTCTCCGCCTTCGACCAGCTGCTTGACAAGACAGGCGTCGAGAAGATCAAGACGATCGGCGACTCCTACATGGTCGTGTCCGGTGTGCCGATCCCGCAATCAGACCACGCCCTGCGCGCGGCCCGCATGGCCCTCGGCATCCTGCAAACCCTGCACGATTTCAACACCCGGCACAGCTTCAACTGGAGCATCCGGATCGGCATGCACAGCGGACCGCTCGTCGCGGGTATCATCGGTTCGAAGAAATTCGCCTACGACCTCTGGGGCGACACGGTGAATATCGCGAGCCGGCTGGAGTCGCAGGGCGAACCCGATGTGATCCAGATTTCCGCCGCCACGGCTGATCTCTTGCGACCCTATTGCGAACTGTCCCCACGCGGCCAGATCGACCTGAAAAACCGGGGGCGCATGATGACCTACCAGGTCCTGCGTTTGCGCTAAACCCGGTACCGCCATTCTCCCGGACGCCCCAAGGTCCGTCGATTTTACCCCAAAAAAATACCGTATTGTCCTGCGCCCTGGCCGCACCCAAGCTGCCGTCCGGCTCCCACCCGAACTGGCCGGCATTTACACCGCGTCCAGACACTAAACCCCCAGGGTTGATCCTTCACGCAGACGACCTCGCCCGAAGGAGGGCCGGACGCTCGCCGGGCACTGTGTGCCGCTCAGTCGGAATTCGTCAGCTGGACATTACTGGAGGAAAACGCCGGCCCCCTCAGCGAATAAGCCGGGGTTTGCCGGGGAAAAATCGGCCGCCACCTACTACCGGCCATTGACCCGCTCAGACGGCGCGCCATCTGAAAATGGTGGTGGTTAGGGGTGGCAGCGTCAGTTTCAACGAATGTTGGTGGCCGTGCGCGGGGATTGGTTCGCTGTGACGCACTCCGTCATTGCCCAGTCCGCTGCCGCCATAGAACCGGCTGTTGGTATTGATGACCTCCTCCCATGCGCCCGCTTGGGGGACACCGACCCGGTAATCCCGGCGCACGGCAGCGGCAAAATGGCCGACCACGGCGAACAACACCTGCTCCGCCGCGTCCGTGCGCAGATAGGCAATCAGGTTGGCGCCGGCATCCTCGCACGAGATCCAGCGGAAACTTTGCGGATTGAAGTCGTTCGCACTCAAGACCGGCTCGCCGGTGTAGAGCCGGTTCAAGTCGCGCACCAGCAGCCTCACCCCCTCGTGGTCAGGATACTGGCAAAGGTGCCAGTCAAGGCTGGTATTGTATTTCCACTCGTGCGTTTGCGCGAACTCGCTGCCCATAAAGAGCAGTTTTTTGCCGGGCCAAGCCCACATGTGGGCGTAGAGTGCCCTTAGGTTGGCCGTTTTCCCCGGTATATGCCACGCTCCCATCTTGTAGAGCAATGAGGCCTTTCCGTGCACCACCTCGTCGTGGGAAAAGACCGTGAGAAAATTCTCGGCATACTGGTAGAGCATGCCGAAGGTCAGGTCGTCCTGGTGCCACTTCCGATAAATCGGCTCCTTCGCAAAATACCGCAGAGTGTCGTGCATCCAGCCCATATTCCACTTGTAATCGAAGCCCAGTCCGCCACCGGCGGTCGGACGGCTGACCCCCGGGAAGGACGTGGATTCCTCGGCGATCATCACCACGCCCGGATAATAGTGGTGCACAAGGTCGTTTGTCTGCCGGAGGAAGGCGATGGCCTCGAGGTTTTCGCGTCCGCCATGACGGTTTGGAATCCACTCCCCCTCCTTGCGGGAGTAATCAAGGTAAAGCATCGAAGCCACTGCATCAACGCGCAGACCGTCGAGGTGATAGCGTTCGATCCACGCCAGTGCGTTCGCCTGCAGGAAGCAACGCACCTCGTTGCGACCATAGTTGAAGATCAGCGTGCCCCAGTCCAGCTGCGCACCCTTGCGCGGGTCCGCATGCTCGTAGAGATGCGTGCCGTCGAACTGCGCGAGCGCAAAACTATCGCGCGGGAAATGCGCCGGCACCCAGTCGAGGATCACGCCCAGGCCGCGCTGGTGCAGGTGATCCACAAACCAGGCAAAATCATCCGGCGTGCCAAAGCGGTGCGTCGGGGCAAAGAAACCAGTGACTTGGTAGCCCCAGGAACCCTCGAAGGGATGCTCCGCCAGGGGCATGACCTCGATGTGGGTGAAACCCATTTCAAGCACATAGTCCGCCAGTTGCGGGGCCAGTTCGCGGTAACTGAGCGGCCGGTTCGCATCCTCGAGCTTCCGGCGCCATGAGCCCAGGTGCACCTCATAAATTGACATGGGCCGGTCCGGTAGGTGCGCCATAGCCTGCCGCCGCTTGAGCCATGCGGCATCCTGCCATTGGTATTTGCGCGGATCAAAAACGATGGCGGCGTTGTTGGGCGGCGGCTCAAAATAGGTGCCATAGGGATCCGTCTTGGTGTGGACATGGCCTTGCCGGTCACGAATGAAAAACTTATACAACTCCCCCACACCCAAGCCCGGGACAAACAATTCCCAAACCCCGGAAGCGCCCAAGGAGCGCATCGGGTGGTACCGGCCATCCCAGTGGTTGTGATTGCAGCCCAGCGAAACCTGCGTGGCATTGGGCGCCCAGACGGCAAACGCCACCCCCGGCACCCCGGCCACGGCCCGTGGATGCGCGCCAAGTTTCTCGTAGATGCGGTGCTCATTCCCCTCGTTGAAAAGATATAGATCCTGGGCACCCAGGGTCGGCAAAAAGGAATAGGGATCGTGAAATTGCCGCAGCTCGCCTCCGGTGGTCTTCACTCTGAGCTGATAGCTGAAAACCTCGGCCCGGCGCGGTATGAAAACCTCAAAAAGGCCCTCCGGGGCCAGCTTGGTCATGGCCCAGGCTTCATGTTTGACGGCATCCACCACCGCACAGCTGGTAACGGCGCGCACCAGTGCCCGGACCACCAGTCCCTTGGCCTTGCCATGCGTGCATGGATGCATGCCAAGCACGGCGTGCGGTGCGGCATTGCGGGCGTTTAACAGTGAGGTCAGCTCGTTGGCGGATAAAATCAAGCTGCCGCCCAAATTGGACTGCCGCTGCTACCGGGTCTAGCCCGTATTTTCCCCCCGCTGGGGATGAAACCGCAATTGTCGCGACCGTGCGCCTATGCAGAATGGGAAGACATTTTTTAGGGCGAGTGGCGTGTCCAGGGTGGCCAACCCCAGTCCTGACTTTCTTACGGCGCCATTGCCGGTCAACCACCTCCTGCGATGGGGGCTTGCTTGCCCTCGAACCGGCGCTTTTGCTCCGCGCATCGTGATTCGCTGTCAACTGCTCCTGCTGTTCGTCATCACGCTCCTGCCCGCTTGGGCGCAGGAGAAGCGACCCGCTGGCTCCGACCTTTCAGGCCTCACCACCGTCTATGATGACAAAACCAATGAGGTGGTGCTGACCGGCGATGCCCGTTTCACCGACGGAGAAATACTCATCGAGGCCGATCAGATCCGCTATCAGTCAGCGACCGGGATTGCCGTCGCCTCAGGCAATGTCCGGTTCACCCGCGGTGCCGAGCGCATGCTGGCGGACACGATCACCTACCGGCGGGGCGACCGCAGCTTCACCATGACCGGCACGCGCATGGGTCGGTATCCCCTCTACATCTCCGGCACCGCCGCCAGCGGCACGGCCGGGAAAGTCACTGTCACTGATGCCACCGTCACCGTACGCGAACCCGGACCCTTTCAGCCCACTGTATTGGCCGAGACGCTGACCTATACGTCCAACCAAACCATCAGTGCCGAGCGGGCGCACATCGGCATCGGTCGGACGCAACCCCTTGCGCTCCCCAAGTTTTCCCACCGAATCAACCTGCCCTATATTTCCTACGTTTCACTCATAGCCGGTTATCGCTCCTCGCTTGGTGTCTTCGGCGAAGTCGGCCTGCACCTCCCATTGTGGGATGACACCAAACTGGGAGGCACCCTTGGCGTCTACACCCAGCGCGGGGTCATGTTCGGGCCCGGCGGACATTACGAAGTCATGCACGACGGCTTGGAAATCAACGGCGACTTCAAGTCGGGCTTCATCAACGACCACGGCGAAAAACTGTTCGATGTGCTCGGCCGGCCGGTGCCGGAAAATCGCGGCTACATCCAGTGGTGGCACGCCCAAGACCTCTCGGAACGCCTGTCCCTCAACGCCCAGTTCAACTATTGGAAGGACTCGGAGGTGCTGCGCGATTTCCGGCCGCGGGAGTTTTTCCCCGTGCAGGAACCTGACAACTACGTCGAGACCACCTACACCGGGAACAACTACTTCGTCTCCGCCTTCGCCCGGGTGCAACCCAACACCTTCCACCGTGTGCAGGAACGGTTGCCGGAACTGCGTTTCGATCTCCCGCCCTATGTGCTCGGCAGCGGCTTCCAACAGCGGTTCAACGCCAGTGTCGCCGTGTTGCGAGAGACCCCGCCCGACGGCGGGCCCCAATTGTTGAGCGACCGACTCGATGCCTACTATGCGGTGACCCGCTCCTTTACCCCGCGCGAGTGGCTGGGCATCACCCCCATCGCCGGTAGCCGGGTGACCCATTACCGCCGCACCACCGGCGGCCACAGCGACTATACCCGCACCTTGGGCGAGATCGGGCTTGATGCTGAACTCCGCTCCAGCGCGGTGTTCGATTACAAAAACGACATCTGGCAGATTGATGGCCTCCGTCATCAACTCACCCCCCGCGTCTCCTATCGTTATGTGCCCAAAGCCGACCGCGGTCAGGTTTACATTCCTCCCATCGACCGTCGCACCTTCTCGACCTATCTCGCGCCGCTTGGGTTGGGCGATACCCGCAACCTTGATGATTTGACTTCAACCAACACCCTGCGGCTCGGCATTGACAACACCCTGCAAACGCGCGCCGCCGGCTACGGCTCGCGTGATCTGCTGGTCTTCAATACCGCCGCCGACCTGCGCTTTGAGCCCGCCCCGGGTGAACGCGATGTATCCGCCATCCACACCCTCCTCGCCTTCACCCCTGTAAGTTGGTTGGAGTTCGATTTGTACCAAAGCTTCACGCCACAGGATTTCGCGCTGCAGGAACTGAACACCGGCCTCACCCTCCGTGACGGCGACGCGTGGACGTTGCGATTCGCCAGCCACTACCTGCGGGATCAGATCGGGGAATACATTATCGGCGGCCAGGCGCGTTGGAATGAGGTTTACGAGGGCGTGGTCAAGCTGCACTACGACTCGCGCCGGCGGCGCTTCAACGAACAGGCCTTCGGGGTGCGCCAGAACCTGCACAACACTTGGATTATTGAGTATCTGGTCACTCTCTACGATGGTCCCCGCCGCGAGAGCAACTTCGGCTTCAGACTTCAAGTTGAGGCACTCGGGTTCTAATCCCCATGAGCGTGGTTGGTAATCAGCGGCAAACCTACCTGCGGCTGGCCGCGGAGTTGCGACCGCACTGGCGCCGTGACCGCGCGTTTCCCCAGCGGTTGCAAGCCCTGCTCGCGCGCGCGCGTGCCTTTGGCGCCCGTGACCGCCGGCTCTACCGCGAACTGCTCTACACCACGGTCCGTTATGCTCCGTGGGTCGAACCCCTGCTCGACCGTGAACCTGAACAAGCTGCGGCTGCTGCCGCGTGGCTCGCCTCCGACATCCCTGCCGTCCGGGCTTACCGGGCCGCGCTCACCGCTGACTGGCCGGTCTGCCCCGCATCGGTGGCTGCCAGGGCCGCCGTGCTCCGGCAGTCGGCTGACAGCCTGCTCCCAGTCTGGCTGAAAGACGAGTGCGCGTCAGCCTTTGATGGATTGGAACTGGACGCGCTGCACCGCCGTGCCTCCCTCTGGCTCCGGGCGCAGACGGATGATCTCGAACCCATCAGGTCGGAATTCGCCGCCCGCAGTTGGGAATGGCGGCACAATCCACTGCTGCCCGATGCCCATGAGGTGCTGACCGAAGCCGACTTGACGCAATGCGACACCTACCGGCAGGGTCTTTTTGAAATTCAGGATCTTGGTTCACAGCTGATTTTGGCCACGGCCGGCCTGCCCGCCGGCGGATACTGGCTCGATGCCTGCGCCGGTGCAGGTGGCAAAACCCTGCAACTGCGACGAATCATCGGGCCGGCCGGCCGGATAGATGCCCATGACATCCGGACCGCCGCTTTGGATGAACTTGACCGACGCGCCGCCCGGGCCGGTTTTGGCAACATTGCTGTGCTCAAATCCGCTCCGTCAGGATCCTATGACGGGGTGCTTGTGGACGCTCCCTGCAGCGGTTCCGGCACTTGGCGCCGCGCGCCCCACCTCAAGTGGACCACCACGGCGGCCATGATCGCGCGCCACGCGGCCAGTCAGCTGGCGTTGCTCGCGCGCTACGCCGCGCATGTCCGCCCGGGCGGCTGGCTCATCTACGCCACCTGTTCGTTGGCCGGGAGTGAAAACCTCGGCGTCATCAGTGCGTTCCTCGCGGCCAACCCGGAATTCACCCCAGCGCCGCCCGCCTGTGATTTCGGCTACGAGCACACCGGCCACGGTCTCGCGCTCCTCCCGGCGCGCCACAACACTGATGGGTTTTACGTCGCCACGTTGCGGCGGCGTTGATTTTTCCGTTGCCGCACCCAACTCGTCCGCAAGCATGGCCCGACTGTGTTTCCCGACTCCGATTATCGCATCAAGCTGCAGGTCTTTGAAGGTCCGCTCGACCTTCTGCTTTTTCTTATTCGGAAAAACGAGCTCGATATCTACGACATCCCGATCGAGTCGGTCACCCGGCAGTATGTTGACGCACTCCACGCGATGCAGGAGCTCAACCTGGAGGTCGCCGGCGAGTTTTTCGTCATGGCGGCCACGCTGATGGAGATCAAAAGCCGCCTGCTTTTGCCCAAGGGTCAGCACGCCGTAGATCCCGACGCTACGGACGACGAGATGGACCCGCGCTGGGAACTCGTCCACCAACTGCTCGAATACAGGAAATTCAAGGAAGGGTCCGCCAAGCTCAATGAACTCGTCATTCTGCGCCAGGATCTGATGGAACGCCACGTTTCCACCCTTTCCGCTTTTGGGGCGGAGCGTCCCCTGAAACACACCGACCGCATCGAACTGTGGAACGCCTTCAACATCGTGCTCCGTCGCCTCGCCGATAAACTGGTCGTAGGGGAAATCCAAGACGAACAGGTCACGGTGGCCGACCAGATGGAATATCTCCTGAAGCGACTCCAGACCGAGCGCTCCTTCGTATTCTCCGCCCTATTCCCCGGCAAGGTGACCCTCCGCCTCCTCGTGGCTGCTTTTTTGGCGGTTTTGGAACTCACCCGGCTTCGGAAGCTCCGCCTGCAGCAGAACGAGGCCTTCACCGACATCATGTGCTGCGCGGTCGAGGAAATCCCACTTGAAACCGCCGGGAGCACCAACACCGTTAGCGCGTGAGCAAAAAGCGAAAGTCCAAACCCAAGGCCGGCCTGCTGGGCGTTGGTCTCGACAACCAGGACGGGCACAAGCGGATTACGACCGGCGAGCAGTTCGCCATTGTGGGCGGCTCCGAAGAGACGCACGGCCGTATGACCGAGACCGTGATCAAGACCTTTGAGGAACTGAAAAACCGGGGCAAACAGCTGCATGAGGTCGAACATGGCGAACTGGCCGACATCCTGCACCGTTCCAACCCGCAATAACACCCGCACGCTTGCAACTGCTTCTCCTCTGGTTCTGATAGTCCGTAACCACCGCATCTATGTCTGAAAATATTACCAACCTCACCAACGATACTTTCAAGGCCGCGATCTCGGGCGCCGGCACACCCGTCCTCGTCGATTTCTGGGCTCCGTGGTGCGGCCCCTGCAAGGCCATCGCTCCGATTCTCGAGGAGCTCGCGAACGAATTCGCGGGCAAATTGAAGATCAGCAAGGTCAACGTGGACGAGGCCGGCGACGTTGCCGCCGAATATAGCATCCGCGCGATCCCGACCATGCTGCTCTACAAGGACGGCGCGGTGGTCGAGCAGATCGTTGGCATGCTGCCAAAAGCCGCCCTCAAGGCCAAGCTTTCAGCCCACCTCTAAAGCCCGGCCAGCACCAGTCCGGCCGCGAGTAGCAGCGCGTATGCTGCCAGCAGGCGGCCAGTGGCCCCCAGCAGGGTGATGAGTTCGGCCGGACTGCCGCCTTTCTTGAGTTGCCGGCATTGCGTCCATGCTGCGGGCACCAGCAGCCACGGCAACAAAAGCCAGGCACTGCCCAGCCGCCACCCCGCCACCGGCAGCAGGAGCAAGGCGCCCAGCAGCGAAGCGGAAAACTGCATACGGGCGAAACCCCGCCCAAACCGGACCACGAGGGTTTTCTTGCCAGCGATCGCATCAGTGTCCGCGTCGCGATAATTGTTCACAACAAGGATATTGGTCGCCAACAGGCCCACCGGCACGGCCAGCAGCAGCACCTCGGCCTGCCATTCTCCGGCCTGCACAAAATAGGTCGCTCCCACCGCCACGAGGCCGAAAAAAATAAAGACAAAGACATCCCCGAGGCCTTGGTAGGCCAAGGGCCAGGGGCCGCCCGTGTAGGTGATGCCGCACAGGATACTGGCGACGCCAACCACCAGCAGCCAGGGGCCGCCCCAATTGATCAGTGCGAGCCCGGGCAATAGAGCCGCGACAAACACTCCGATCATGGCTCCCCGCATGCTCTGCGGGGAAATGAGGCCCGCCGCCACTGCCCGGCGCGGGCCCACCCTGGCCACGGTGTCGGCCCCCTTGAAATAGTCGTAATAATCGTTCGCGAAATTTGTGCCGATCTGAATCAACAATCCAAAGCCGAGGCAGAGGGCGGCGGCGGCCGGCACGAAATGGCCGGCGTGCCAGGCCAGAGCAGAACCAACCACGACCGGCGCAACCGCCGCCGGCAGCGTGCGCGGCCGGGCGGCCTCAAACCAGATTTGCCAACGCGCTTGAGCCGGCGGTTTCAAATCGCAGCCCTATTTTATCCGCTTGGTAAAGAGCGCCAGTGAGCGGCGGGCCAGCAGACTGACCATCACCGGCAAAAAACTGACCGCGCCCGCGAAAATGACATAGCTATCGCTCACGCCCCGAAACAACAACCCCAGCATGAACATCAGCAGGGCATACAGAGACAGGAAACCCGCTGGCGACAGAGGCGCAGCGGTGTTGATTGTCCACCCGACGAGAAATGCGAAGAAGCCGGCGTTGAAGCCACAGAGGGCGAAGCCCAGGCCGCCGAGATAGAATATCGGTGCATAAAAGGTCAGTCTCGCTTCATAGCGGAGAAACTGGACCAGCACTCCCGCCAGCAGCAACGCCATGCGGGTATAGGTGAGAAAATCACCTTCGCTGCCCTGCAATAAGTGTTCCGTATTGAGTGTAATACACGGCTCGATGCCCCATTCACCATTGCCTATGAGCAGCAGCCCGCCGGTGAGCGCCCGGAGAAAATCAATGTAGTTGCGCGGCTTCGAAAACTCCTCGCGGAGGGCCAAACGCGAATCACCGGGTTCGCGCACTTGCGACGGGTCGCTGGCTTTGGCACGGGAGCGACGCAGCCAACGCAGTTGTCGCGTTGCCGAGCGGCCCAAACGCAGCCACTGCCGGGGAAACCATAGGATGACCAGCGCCAGACCAAGAAACATGTAATCTATCGTCACAGTGATATTTGGGCTAGATTGAAAGCCCGTTTGTAGGTGTCAAAGCCCATCAGGTGGAACACTGTCTGCGCCACGATTCAAGCCGGCCGTCGCACTGGGCGGGCGGTAAAGTTGCGTTGAGGACAGCTCCAGCTGCCTCTCCAGCTCCCTGATTCCTTGCAATACCCTTTCCGACTGCGCCGACGGTATGTTCGGCGGCAAGCTGGGATGCAGGCGACACAGCCAGACATAGGCCTCGCCCTGCCGGCCCAGACGCAGGAGCAGTTCAGCATGGATCCGTGCCGCAAAATAGGGTGCCCCGGGCAACGCGGCCGCACGGCGATAGCAAGCCGCCGCCTCTTCCGGATTGTCCGCGGTATTAAGCGCGATGTTGCCCCGTTCGATCCACCAATAGGGATTCCCGGCATGCCAGGCGGCACCTTCCTCCAGCAGACTCAGGGCCTGAAATGCCTGCTCCCGCCGGATGCGCCTGGCCGCGTTTTCGGGGACGGCGCGCTTCGCCATGCGCCACACAGGGGTGTCATAGGCAATGATCCGGGCACTGTTGACCAGGAAAAATAGTGACTGCGGATTCAGCCCGACGGCCACTCTCATCCAGACCATGGTCGCCCTGAAGTCGCGTTTCGACCACGCGGTGTGCAAGCGCAGCCATGCAATATCAGCACCCAGCGAGCGTAATCCCCCGAGCAACTCCCACCCCACGGCCGCTGCACCGGCCGGCGAGGTCTCCACCCATGTCGCAGTGCCCGGCGCGCGGCCACCGAACGTATTGGCCGCCGCTCCGGTCAGCGAAAACCCGGCAATGAGGACCACCACGCGCTGCCACCTAGTATTCGCGGGCACGGAAGGGAAAAGCCGCCAATGCGGCATAGCCGGTGATGAGAGCCGCCCCATAGGCGGCCAGGACAAGCCCATCTCCAAGGGCGCTTGCATTGCCCACAAAGACCGCCGCCGATAGATCAAACCGCTGAAAATCAGGAAGGATCCAGACGACAGTAGTCGCAATGACGCGCATCAGGCCGCCGGTAATCCGTTCGCAAACCCCGGCCAGAATGGCGTGGGCGTGAAAGGCGGTCAGGAGTAGAAAGCCCGTGACCGTAGCATAAAGCCGACTCTGCGCGATGCTGCACAGCAACAACATCACGGCGACCAGAACACCGCATTTGAGCCATTGCGCCGCCACCGCAAGAACCAGGCCGCCGGCACTGACCAAACCGCCATCGGCCATCCCCCCGGGCAATGCCGGCAACAGCTCAATTTCCCGCGTCCGGAGCATCAGCCCCAGGGCCAGGAGCATCAGCAGGCTGAATAAACCGAGCATGAGCTGCATGCCGGCGAGTTTGCCCACCACAAACTCCCTGCGGCTGACGGGCCGCGCAAATATCAGTTGCAGCGTGCGGTGCTCCACCTCCGCAAATACCGTTTGCACGGTGCCAACGATCGCCAGCAGGGAACCGAACAGCGAGAGTGCCCCCAAGCCCAGATCGGCCGTGAACTTCAGCTCCGAGGCGCCGAAATTCAAGTCCCGCAGGCCGCGCGCTCCGACAGCAAAAACCAATGCCACCACCAGCAGCAGGCCAAAGGCACGCTGGCGCAGGGCCTCGCGCAAGGTGTAGACGGCGATTAAGCGGACCCGTTGCCAAGCCAGCGTGCTCATGGCTCGCCACGCTCCTCCAATCCGGCATCCCGCAGGCGTTCCAAATACGCGCGGTCGAGACGCAGCGGACGGTCTTCAGCCTCCTGTAAGGAATGACCGCGTGCCCGCAGCCACTCTGCCAGTTCCTGCCGACAGGCTTCGGACATTGGTTCCGTCGTGAACCCTTCCCGGTCGTTCCGGCGCTCGGTCAGTTCGGCGGGGCTGCCGGTGAATAGCACACGGCCCTTGGCGAGGATCGCAATGCGGTCGCAAATCTCCCCGACTTGATCGAGCAGATGCGAGGAGAGCAGCAAGGTCCTGCCTGCCAATTTCAGCTGTCGGAAGATCTCCAGCATGTCCGCCAAACCCTGCGGATCCACACCCGATGTCGGCTCATCAAGGATCAGGATCTTGGGATCGTGCACGAGCGCCTGGGCCAGACCGAGACGCTGCATCATGCCCTTGGTATAATACCGCACCCGGCGCGTCGCGGCGGCCGCAAGTCCGACCCGGGCTAGCACCCGTCCGGCACGATGTGGTGCCTGCGCTGCCGGGAGGCCGCTCAGACCGGCGTAATAATGGACCACCTCCGCACCGGTGAGACGCTCGGGGAAACGGGGTGACTCCGGCAGGTAGCCAGTCACGGCGCGGGCGGCCGGACTGACGGCCTCAACCCCAACCACCCGGCAGTTGCCGACAGTGGGCACCAGCAGGCCGGCCACCGTCCTGAGCGCGGTGCTCTTCCCCGAACCATTGGGGCCAAGCAGCCCCACGATTTCCCGGGCGCAACACTCAGCGAGAGACTGTCAAGTGCGCGCAAGGATTGCTGCCGCAGCCCAAGCGGGAAATCCTTGGTCACACGGATGAACTCCACCGCCGGCGTCATGGTCGGTGGCATCAGCGGAGCGCGAAGCCGTTGAATTGGGGGATCCGGCGGGAACCGGTGCGCTCGATCCTGCGGATATAGCCGTGCATCCGCTCTTCCACGGCTGCCGCGAAAGCCGCCACTTCCCCGGCCTCCCCCTCCAACTCCAATAGCACGCGCCCATCGGGCAGATTGCGGACAAAACCGGACACCTCGAATTCCTTCGCGATCTGGAGGGTCGCATAGCGGAAGCCCACGCCCTGCACATGGCCGGTGTAGAATAATGACTCGTGCTGGACTTCGCCCATGATGGTGCGGGAGGATAATCGCTGCACCGCGGGGGATTCAACCCGCAAAACCCGGGGGGCGGCACGGGGTCGGCCGTCGGGATTTTTATTTTGCACTTTCCAAACCCGGCCGCTCAGTGTGCCTCCACGCAATGAGCAACTACGAATCTGACGGCCCGGCGGAAGGCGAATGGGAAGACCGCGGCGACTTGGCCTGGAATGAATTTGACTGGGAACGCTATCTGCGTGCGCAGGACGAGGCCGTGAACCGTTACCTCGCCTACTACGAGACATTCAAGGTTCATCCCGAACGCATCGACGAGGTGGCCCGCCACATGGACTGGGAAAATGGTGCCGAGGCCTCGGACCCAGACAGTGGCGAGGCCGGCGCGCCGGGAACGCCGCCGGAGAATTACAGTGCGGATGGTGATGTTTACACCCTGCACAAGAATCCGATATTCATCGCCACGCGGGCGCTCTACCTCAGGGTGCGGCGCAATTGGGAACTCATCGCCGGGGCATCGGAGAAAGTGCCGCAACCCCTGGCCGTCGCCTACCTCAGCGTATTGCAGCAAGGCGAAGATCAGGCGGTGCAGGCCATCCATGCGCTTGAGTTCGGCGATTTTTCCATGGCCATAAGCCTGTTCAAGCGGGCGCTGAGCGTCCTCAATCGCAGCCTCGCCCTGCTCAACGATCCCGAGGCCCGCCAACATCACCCCGTGGATGTCTACCGCGCCGATGCCCTGACCACCCTCTTCGACCTGCGCGAAATCTGGCTGCGGGTCATGGGCGAGTGCCGCGCTGAGTTGGAGCGTCCGGTTGAGGACGAGGAAAGTTAGAGCAGCGCAAGCCGGAAAACGACCTTGCACTTTCACTAAGGTGCGTTTGCCTCGGCGTTCCTGATCCCGGAGAGGTGGCTGAGTGGTCGATAGCGGCGCTTTGCTAAAGCGTTGAACGGGTTAAACCGTTCCGGGGGTTCGAATCCCCCCCTCTCCGCCATTTTTCTCCTCTGAGGAGCAAAACCCAACAACCGATTTGCCAGTTGACGTGGCAAATCGGTCATGAATCACGCCGCTTCGTTCATCATCTCAGATTTCACGAATCCCTCCGGGGATGTCGTTTTTCGCGTTTCCGGCTGGCTCGACGGTAAGCGCATCCGGAAGAATTTCGGCACCCACGCCGAGGCCAAGGTCGAAGTCGACACCCTCGAAATCCGGCGTCTCCAGGGTGCGACCGGCGTCCGCCCCGCGGTCACGCGGTTGACGGAGGACGAACTGCACGAGGCGGAGGCGGTCTTCAAACGACTGTCCGGCAAGCCGCATTCGCTCTCCTTCTGGGTCGATTACGCCCTGGCCAACTACCGTGTGCCTGCACGGCAGAAATCGATCACCGAGGCGATCACGGACTACATCGCGCTCAAGGAGCACGAACTCGAGCAGGACCTGATCTCCGAGCCGTATCTCGTGCGCCTTCGTCGCGAGATGAACCGGCTGCCCAAGCGCTGTCCGGCCGTCACGGTGTCGGATCTCACGCCCGCCCGGCTGGTGGCGTATTTTGAATTTGGCCGCGCCTCGCGCAAGACCTACAACAACCGCCGCGGGGTTATCTCGGGCTTCCTCAAGTTCGCCCAGCAGCGTGACTGGATCGCCGAGAATCCGCTGATCAAGATTCCGGCCCACCGCATTCGTCGCCGCCGCGGCGGTGCGCAAACGCTCACCGCGACCCAAGCGCAAGAACTGATGGAGTTCGTCGAAACCAACCATCCGGCGGCGGTGCCATTCTTCGCGCTGTGCCTTTTCGCTGGGATCCGACCCTGCCTTCGCACTGGTGAAATCACCCGCCTCAAACCCGGACACGTCCGGTTGGCAGAGGGTATCATTCGGATCGACGGCGAGGTCTCAAAGATCCGCGAGCC
>CAJBES010000067.1 GCA_903952145.1 uncultured Opitutaceae bacterium
AAACCGGTTGGCGAATGCGAAGCAGCGCTCCCGCCACACCGGCGCGCTCTTGAACTCGGGCAGCAGGATGCCCGCCAGCCCGATTCCGGCCGCTTCGCTCAGCCCCCAAATCCACGGATTCCACTGGGCGCGCTGCAGCACATCGGCGGCGCCCGCGGCGATGTGCTGGAGGAGGCGCAGCTTGAGTTCGGCGGAAACCTGAGGCGCCGGCAGAAAGACAAACCAGCTCCGGATCAAGCCCGACTCCGCGATCGAGTCGGCGAGCGCGATGGCATGGTTGACCGCGTATTCCTCTTCGACCCACTGGTCGAGCCACGACTGCATCAGCCGCGCGAATTGCGCCGCGGCGCGATCCCGTGCCGTGCCATCCCCGCGCAAGTAGTCCAGATCGAGGGCGCGCAGCCAGTAGAGCCGGCGCAGCATGACCCGCGCCTGGGCGTGGGGATACTTGCCGCCATCCGCCCAGAGGCGGATGTCGCTGCACCAGTCGATATCCGCATCGCGGGAGAAATCAAACGTGTGGCCCGAGGCATGCAACAGCCCGGCCACGACGCGTTCGGGCGTGTTCTTCCACAACTGGTCGTGCGTGGAGGCGGCGCCCCACGGCATCTTCTGATAATCCTCCGGGCCCGACAGGTCCCAGAAATCGAGACAGCGCCCCTGGCGTTGGCTGGCGTAGTAGTCGAGTAGGGCCGCGCCCGCGGCCGGTAGGTCGTCGCGCGCGCTGGCGGCCTTGACGGCCTCGAGTCCGGGGGCGTCGAGGTTCAGTTGCTCAAGGAGCGTTTTCATGGGGCGTTTTAAAAATTGTGTCGGGCGGGGTGAAATGGAGGTCGCCGCCCAGTTTCTTCCACTGGAAATACAGGACAACAAGCGCGACCAAGGTCAGGGAGGTACAGACGCCGCAGAAGATGAAGAGATAGCGGTAATCCCGCACCATCCCGAGGAGCCAGCCGCAGATCGGGGGCGTGATGATCATGCTCATGTAGCCGAAGGTCTGGTTCGCGCTGAAGAATTGGCCAAACTGTGTCCGTGGCAGCAACCGCGGGGTCAGGGCCACCCACGCCACGAGGTGGATGGCGAGCACCCCTTGGTTGATGGTCCAGCAGACCAGCAGGCTGGTTGATCCGTGGACGAGCCAGTAACAGCTGAAGTAGCTTGCGCTGATCAAAAACAGCCCCACCAGACTGACCCGGATCGGATGAAAACGGTCGAGCAGCGGACCAATGATGAAGAAGACCGGGATTTGAATCAGAAAGGTCCAGCTTTTGATTTCGCCGAATTCCTGCAGCGTCAGACCCAGCGTGGGGGCATAACCCGGCTGGCCCGCCTGGGTGGCGAAGAAGACAATGAAGCTCAGGGGCACCAGCGAGGCCCAGAAGAAGAAACTGAGGCAGTAGAAATTCAGGTAGAAGGGGTGCGTGAAGCACTCCTGAAAATACCGTTTGGCCGCGCCGAGGCCGCCGCCGGCCTTTTTCGGCGGGGGCGGGGGGTATTCCCCTTCCTTCACCTTCCACACGATCATATAGAAGGCGCTGGCGTAAAGCAGTCCGATCAGGGTGTAGACATGCAGGGTGTGGGCCTCGGCGGCGCCCAGCGCCCAACGGTTGAAGGCGAGGCTCCCGATGGCGCCGACGGCCCGGTAGAGGCCGAAAAATTTACCCATGACCTCCTTGGGGATCACATCGACGAACAAATACACGTAAACCTGCGTGATGTAGGCGTTGAAGAAAACCCATATGACATAGCAGACGGCGATCCACCCAATGGTGCAGCCGGCGGCGGTGAAGCTGGAACCGCCCACCCAGCCGAGCACCTCATGCAGCATGGCCCCCGCCGGTTTGGCCGCGCCCAACAGGACCAGGCTGAGCACCACCGGCGGCGTGCACCAAAGGAGGAACGGCCGCCGTCGTCCCAAGCGGCCGCGGTGCCGGTCGCTCTGCATGCCGATGAACGGATAAAGGCAGACGGCCACAATCGCGGCCGGGCTGCTCACAAAGCCGATCAAAGTATCGCTCGCTCCTTCCCAGCGCAGTTGCAGGGGAATCAGGGCCGGTGTCACCGATTCCATCAGCTGGAAGAAGAAGTCGCCCCACAGCATCCAGAACATCACCTGCAACAGGCCGCTTTTGGTGTAGGTGAGCGTGCCGACGCGATAGAGTTTCGGGGCCTTGGTGGCGGCGGGGGCGGATTCCACGGGAGTTGCGATGGGGATTGGACGGAGACGGGGAACACCGCGACCCGACGAGGGGGCGGCGCGAGGAGACAAGGCCCACCAGCAGTCGGGCCGACACCGCCAGTGTCAACGATTCAAGCTTTCTACCAGTAGAGGGTTGCCCTTGGCCTGACTGCACCGGCGGCACCCTGAACACCCAACCGCAAATATCCTGCGGCCAAGGACCAATAACCGATGACCCCCAGCCAACGGCTGACATCCATGGGCTGCCCGAATTTCGGGGTTGGATGTTGGGCGCGGGATGTTGGATGCTGTCGGCCATGGCTTTCCAGCTCCTCCAGACCGACCCCGGCACCGCGGCTCGCCGCGGGCGGCTGCAGACGCGGCATGGGGTGGTGGAGACGCCGGTCTTCATGCCGGTCGGCACGCAGGGCACGGTGAAGGCGCTGACCCCGGCGCACCTGCACGAGATCGGCGCCCAGATCATCCTCGGCAACACCTACCACCTCAACCTGCGGCCGACCTCGGAGCTCATCCGCGATCTGGGTGGGCTGCACGCCTTCATGGGCTGGGACGGTCCGATCCTGACCGACAGCGGCGGCTTCCAGGTCTTCTCGCTCGCGAAGCTGCGTGACGTGCGCGACGACGGCGTGGCGTTCCAGTCGCACCTCGACGGGGCGAAACTGTTCCTCGGACCGAAGGAGGTCATGGCCATCCAGCAAAACCTCGGTAGCGACATCGCGATGGTCATTGACGAATGCCCGCCCTGGCCCTGCGAGCGCGACGCCTGCGCCGCGGCCGTCGCGCGCAGCCACCGCTGGGCGCAGCAGTGCAAGACGATCGCGACCGACAGCGGTTTTCTCGCGGCGGGCCACCACGTGTTCGCTATCGTGCAGGGCTCGACCTTCGACGATCTGCGGCGCGAAGCGGCGGAGTCCCTCGCCGCGCTGGATTTTCCCGGTTACGCGGTCGGCGGCGTGAGCGTGGGCGAACCCGAACCCGAGATGCTGAAACAGGTCGGCGCGACCACGCCCCACCTCCCGGTGGACAAGCCGCGCTACACGATGGGCCTCGGCACCCCGCCGCAGCTGCTGAAGATGATCGCGCTGGGGGTGGACATGTTCGACTGCGTGCTGCCCACCCGCGTGGCGCGCAACGGCCTCGCCTTCACGCCGGACGGACCGATCAACCTGCGCAACGAAAAATACCGCCACGACCCGCGGCCGATCGCGGAGGAGATCGGCAATTACACCACGCGTTTCTCGCGGGCCTACCTGCGGCATCTGACGGTCGCGGGGGAGATCCTGAGCTGTACGCTGCTCACCCTGCACAACCTGCATTTCTACCTCGATTTGATGGCGCAGGCCCGGGCGCACATCGAGGCCGGGGACTTTGCGCACTGGCACCGCGCCTGGATCGCGCGTTACGAGGCCGGGGCCGCCGCACGGGTCGCGTAACAACAGATAGCGTGCAATCTGGCGCGCGCTTTTTGGTCCCAGCCCGTCGCCGTTAATCCTCTCCGGCAGACCGACACTAATCCGCTCAGGCCACTTGACGGTGCCGTTTGCGATATGTTGCGAAGCCCAGCACCCCCAAGCCGGCGAGAGCGGCACAGGCCGAGGGTTCGGGGACGGCTACTTGGGCCGTAAATGTCATTGGGAAGGCTCCGTGATCGGAGAGCGAGGAAGTGAAGAACAGGTAGCCGCCACTTGTGTATATCCACGGGATTTCACCCCACTGGAGAAGAGATCCGGTGCCGCTGATCGGGCCAATTCTGGTAAGCATATCCCAAGTCAAAAATGCAGAGTCCGCAGGCCCATCGAATAGATCAGATTCGGCGCCGTGTTCATCGCGACAAAATGCAAACCCGCCGGTAAGGTTGTTCACAATCGATTGAGTTCCCGGATAGGTGACCGTGAAATTTCCCACGCCAGCGATCTCGATCGAAACCAGCGAATTATGAATGGCATAGCCGTATCTTTCAGATTGGGCGGTCCATAATTCATGGCGGTTGGCCGTATCGACGATTGACGTAAGAGTGAAGGCGGCATCCGTGAAAGTGAAAATTGGGGCGTTCCAATTCCCGCCTCCATCCAAAGTCTTAATCTCCCCGGAACCCGTGCCAGTTTGCGTGAGGATGAGTTGCTGCGCGAACGAGCAGGTCGTAATGACGAAACCGATGGCGATCAGCCTCAGGTGTGATTTCATCAGGGTATCTCTTGGTGGAATCTGACT
>CAJBES010000068.1 GCA_903952145.1 uncultured Opitutaceae bacterium
CTACCCGTCAACACGGATGTCTATGTCCACTGAATCGAGGCAATCTCAGAATATGCAGCGGAAGCGGCGATCGAGGGATTGGCCGGCCGGCCGCTGGCGAAGGCGGTCGAGGGTTTACGGCATTTTTCACCGGCCGAGTTGCAATCCGAACTGTGGACTCAGGCCGAGTCGCGTTGGCGACAGAAGGTGCACTTCGCACTGCTGCGCATCACGAAACTGGGCTGGGAGCAGGCCTGTCACCATGCGGCACTGGAGATCCTTGGCTATCGTTTCAACCGGGCACCGATGCTGAAGCTGGCCGCGCGTTACCCACTGTCCGACTGGGTGGGCGGGGTGGCGGCTGCGGATTACAGGTTCGCCGAAGAGCAAGGCCAGTGGTGTCTGCAGGGGGTGCGACCGGCGAATCATCCGAGGATGCGTTTGCGGCAATATGCAGTTTGGGCAGCGGCAATGCCGGATTGGCCGAAGCAGCTTCTCGAGTCGGCGGATCAGCTCCCCTTGCTGCCAACGGCCACAGCCACCGCGAAGATGCGCCGGCAGTATCGGCTGGGTGCACTCCGGACGGGCTGGGCCCGACGGATAAGTACCGAAACTGTGGGTGGCACACGACTGGACAACTTGGTCTGCGACGGCTGGCTGCCCTTGCTGACGGCATGCACCGGCCGGAATTTGGGCGGACTGTGGCAACACTGGTTTCCGGGCGACCTGCCGCCGTCATTAACGAGGGCCTTGCGTGAACTGGGCGTGTTTGCGGGTCGAAACCACCCCGCCTGCCACGGCACAGTGCAGGGCCTGCTGGGTCACATGCTGGTGCAGGAAATGCACAATGCCCATGGTCCGGCGGAGTCGCCACGGCTGCGGGGCTTGACAAGCTTTGCGGCCGACCAATAAGTTTGCCGGCTCTATCACACTCACTTTATAAAAGTGGGCCCTGCGGCCCGCTTTTTTTTTCCCATTTTAACAAGCACTATGAGCAGCGAAATCTTATCCGTTCTGGAATACATGGAGAAGGAAAAGGGCATCAGCCGTGCGGACATGATTGCGACCATTGCCAATGCACTTAAAACCGCTGCCTTGAAGGGAGTTAACTCCGGCCAGGAGCTCAAAATAGAGATCAATCCAAAAAACGGCCAGCTCCATGCCTGGGCGCTGCACAAGGTCGTCGATTCTGTGAGTAATCCCAAGACCGAGATCCACATCGAGAAAGCCCAGGGGCTGCAACCCGGCATCCTGTTGGGTGAGGTGCTTGAGCGGGAAATCGATCCATCCACGCTTGGGCGCATAGCGGCCCAGACCGCTCGGCAAGCGGTGATGCAACGCCTGCGGCAGTTCGAGAAGGATCGCATCTACGACGACTTCAAGGATCAGGTGGGCAATATCGTGACCGGCACGGTGCGGCGCCGCGAACGCAACGACCTCTACATCGACCTCGGCAAAGCCGAGGCGGTGATGCCCGGCAAGGAGCAGGTGCCGGCCGAGGAATACCAGACCGGGGAGCGTATTCGCTGCCTGCTGATGTCCATCGATTCCACGCCGCGCGGGCCTGAGATCATCCTCAGCCGCACGAGCCCCAAATTCGTCCGCCGCCTGTTTGAACTCGAAGTCACCGAGATTGCCGACGGCACGGTCAAGATTGAGGCGTTCGCCCGCGAACCCGGCTATCGCACCAAGATTGCCGTCACCAGCACCGATCCCAAGGTTGATCCGGTGGGTGCGTGCGTCGGCGCGCGCGGCGCCCGGGTGAAAACCATCGTGCGCGAACTGGGGGGCGAGAAGATCGACATTATCCGCTACTTTGCCGACCCGAAAGAAATGATCATGGAGGCGCTCAAGCCGGCGGTGCCACGCGAAATTATCCTCAACGAGAAGGACCATCGCATTCTGCTCAAGGTGGCGACCGACGATCTCGCGGTGGCCATCGGCCGCAAGGGACAGAACGCACGGCTCACTTCGCGCCTCATCGGCTGGCGGCTCGACATCGAGGAATTCAAAGCCATGGGGGACAACCCGCGCCAGACCGCCATTGATTCACTGATCAAAGCCCTCTCGGTGGAGGCAGCCGTGGCCAACCGGCTCGTCGACATGGGCATCAATTCACCAGCGGCCTTCGAGGGCGTCGAAGTCGGCGACCTGGTCGAGACCGGGTTTACCGAAGAGGAAGCCCAGGCGATCATGGCCCGCGTCAACCAACAATAATCCTGTCCATCC
>CAJBES010000069.1 GCA_903952145.1 uncultured Opitutaceae bacterium
GCCCGCAGGGCAGCGCCGAGCCGCACGTTGCGGGACTCGCGCCCCAAGCAACGCATAATGACCGAAAAGCAAACACCATGAAGACCTACATACTGCGCCCAGCCAGTCCTGTCCAGCCTGCCGCGCCGCGCCCGGCCACGGCGGCCTCGCCGCCGCCCGCCCCGCCGCCCCGTGCGGCCACGCCCGGCGAAGTCCTCGGCCGCCCGCCCGCCGCGGCCCGCGGCCCGATCCTGTTCATCGGTTTGGACGTTCATAACGACTCCATCGCCGTGAGCCTCGCGCCCTCCGATGCCGCCGAGGTCCGCCGTTACGGCATCATCGGCGGCGGCCATGACGACGTGCTCAAGCTCACCAAGAAGCTCCAGGCCGCGCATCCCGGCGCGGAGCTGCGCTGCTGCTACGAGGCTGGCCCGCGCGGCTATCCCCTGGGCCGCTTTATCCGCGCCCACGGTCATGAGTGCATTCTCGTGGCCCCTTCCAAGATCCCCCGCAAACCCGGCGACCGCGTCAAGACCGACCGCCGCGATGCCGACCAACTCGCCCGCCTTTACCGCGCCGGCGAACTCACCGCCATCCATGTCCCCGACCCGCAGGACGAGGCCGTGCGGGATCTCATTCGCGCCCGCTATCAAGTCAGCCGCCAGCAACACCGCGCCCGGCAGCAGCTCAAGATGTTTCTCCTGCGCCATAATATCCGCTATGCCGGCAAGACCGCCTGGAAACCCGCGCACCTGCGCTTCCTGGCCACGGTGAAAATGCCCTTTCCCGAGCAGCAATGGGTCTTCCAGGAAATGATCAATGTCATCAGCGAAGCCGGCCAGCGGCTTGCCCGCTATGACACGGAGATCGAGCGCGTCGTGACCGGCTGGCGTTGGGAGCCGGTGGTGCGGGCACTGATGAGTCTGCGCGGCCTGGCTGTGCTCAGTGCCGTCACCTTGGTCGCCGAACTTGGCGACTTGCACCGCTTTGAGCGGGCGGGACAGTTGATGAGTTACCTGGGCCTGGTGCCCGGGGAGGACTCTAGCGGGGAGGACCGCCGCCAAGGCGGCATCACCAAGATGGGCAACGGAATCGCACGCCGAACCCTCATCGAAGCGGCGTGGCATTACCGCGCGCCAGCGCGCATCAGCCGCGGCGTGCTGGCCCGCCAGGAAGGCCTGCCCAAAGCGGTGACGGAGGTCGCGTGGGCGGCCCAGACGCGGTTGCACCACCGCTACAAGCACCTGGTCGCTAAGGGCCATAAGAAGCCCCAGGTGGCCGCCGCGGCTCTGGGCCGGGAACTCGCTGGTTTTGTGTGGGCCATTGGCCGCATGGTGGCGCCGCACCCGGTCAAGCCGGCCGCCCCCGTCCAGCCTTGAATTGATTTTCCGCCGCAAGGCAGAGAGAGAGAGAGAGAGAGAGAGAGAGAAGCCAAAGACAGCCGTTAGAACAACACCCACTGCCATAGCCCGTGCGTCTTTTCTGAACCAGAGGCAGGGACCCGGTCAGGCGTCACGCTTGATGGTCGTTTGAGGCGGTAACCAATCCGATCCTCGTGCCTAGACTAAGTCCAGCGCCGCGTCGGACCGTGACCTGTTGATAACTTCGCGTGCCCTGCGAAGGGCCGCGAGTGGATTCACGTATCTCAGCATTGATCACCGCAGGAACAAAGCGTTCCTGTCTCTGACTCAGGAAAGCGCCGGAGTCGCTCCGGCCGGAAACCACGAAAAACCGGCCTGGCAGGCTATTTTTCCCTTGACGAAATGTTAGCCATATCA